>NZ_JAZGZU010000017.1:0-94250 GCF_036347315.1 Flavobacterium sp. C4GT6 | reverse complement strand
GGAGAGATACCTTTAGGAATCATACAGGCAACATTATCAACAGTAAGCTCAAAAGATGAAGAACAGATATCACCTCCGGCAGGTGTTACCGTTACAGTGTAAACTCCAGCCTCTGTAGCAATAACAGTTAAGTCAGTGCCTATAGTTGCACCATCTGCATTAGTCCAGTCAATGTTAACAGTACCTTCTGTATAGTTTGCATCAAGAGCTACTTCAAGCATATAAGTTCCGCCTTCACAACCCTGGTTAACACTTATGATAGGTGTTGGAACAATACTAACAACGAAACTACTCTCGCTGGAACATTCTGTACCAGGAACCTGAGCGAAGATGTAAACAGTCTGACCCTCTGTTATTTCATCTCCGGCTGCAAGCATATCACCTGTAGCATCAGGTCCTGTATAATAATTATTATTTTCGCTTAGCACAGGAAGCACAAAAGCATCACAATCAGAAACATCTACCATTATATCTGCAACCGGTATAGCAATAACCGATACATCAATAGCTGCACGCGGACTCTCACATCCGTTTTCGTTAGACTGACTTACATAGTAAGTCGTTGTACCAGCTACAGATGTATCTGGCGTTGGAGCCTCAGTAAGTGACACACCGTCTTCAGAATCATACCAGTTAATAGTATATCCTTCCAGTATTTCTGCTATTAGGGCTGTAGCAACTGCACCTTCACAATAGGTAACATTACTAACAACCGGAGCAGGAATATCAATTCCTGAATAAGTTATTACAAGCGTACTGTTACAGAAAGGCGTAGACCATTCAAAATAATAATCTCCCGGAACAGTAAATCCGGTAATTGTAGTTACATTACTGTTAGGATCTTCTATCACAGTTGCAGAAGGGTTAGTATCATAAGCTAACCATGTACCTCCACCTATAGCTTCAATATTAGCTACCGGATCAGAACAGTCTATATCAAGTGGGCTCGGCGTAACAATACCCGTGTTAGCATTAAATGTAATGGCATCAAGGAAGTTACCTATTGTTGGATCACCAGCTGTAGCAACTGATTCAAAAATGAAACGTGTTACATCCTGACCTGCAGGAACAACATAAGTACCTGTATTGTAACTCCAGTCACTAGTACCTGTAGAAACAGGATCACCTACCGGAAGATATGGTCCTCCCGGAGGTCCTGCCTTAAGCTGACAGGTCTCAATTGCCATACGTCCGCGGTGAGCAAAACCATATTCAAAAACAGTTCCAGGGGGTGCAACATAATCCTGGTACACACCTGCTACCTGGTTAGCATTAAGCTCAATAAACTGGTTACCGCTATAAGCAGGCACATCGTTAAAGCCATCGCCCCAATATTCTATCATGCCGTCTGTAGCTGTTGTTCTCCAGCCCGGTACTGCATTTTGGTGGAACATAGCCCATCCTCCTAATTCAAATATAGGCTCCTCAAAATCAGAATTGATTGTTGTTACTAAACATTGTGAGGCTCCATTACCATTAGTATTAGGAGTTGTAATACAAAGGTCACTTACATGTAATGAATTATTTGGTGTAGTTGAATTAAGTGAAATTCTTACTTTATAAGTAGCACCTACTGTAAGCCCTAACGCATTAATAGCATTGTTTTCACTACAATATAGTGGTTCACCAAGGGCATCACCACAAGCGTCTTCATAAAGAGCAAGTACAAATGGCTGAGCCGACGTGTCACCTACTTCAAAATTACTAAGGGTAATAATATGTGTTGAGTCTCCCGCTACAAATTCATACCATACATCGCCACCGTTAACACCGGCACAAACCGGCTCTGTAGATGCGGTGGCTCCTAAGAATGATACTTCTGTAAAATCAACACATTCATCAGTCATATTTACAGTAGCCGTTACTGCTCCGTCACACTCATCATTCTCAATAGCCGAAATAAAACTAAACGGACCTGTCCAAGTACTGTACCCATCGGCATCGCCACAATTAGCTCTTACATAGAATACATATTCTGTAGCCGAATCAAGTCCGGTAACAGTATGTGGATTTTCTGTAGTTGACTCTCCTGCAACTGTTGGCGCAGGTGATCCTGCAGGAAGTGCCCATACTTCCCATGTACCGGCATCACCCATTTCGTCCCAACTTAATGTAGCTGAAGACGAAGTAGTAGCTACCAATTCTATATTTTGTGGTTTTGGACATGTAGGTTCGTCACATGAAACCGTACCTGCAATCACTACTGTACCCTGTTCTCCTAAACCTGCAGGTTTTGAGTAAATATCTTCATACTGACTGTAAATAATCAGTCCTTTGTCTGTAGGGTTAGAGCCTGATGTGTTCCAAAATACCTCAATATCAACATCCGGACAAAGCGGGATATCTACCGTTGCAGATGTACCCCAGGTAAAACTGGAACCTATTACCTGAATCTCTACACCTCCCTGAGAAACCGTCATGGTGTTACCCTGCCAGCCCGTACCGGCTTCGCTGGTCATCTCAAAAGTAAATATACACTGATTTTCCGGCTCACAAACATTAGTGTGTGAACTTACAGGACCTGCCCATTCGGTAAGAGAATCATCTGCACATACATATCTTACATAAAAGTCATAATTTGTAGAAGGATCTAAATCATTAATAGTAACCGAAGTTTCTGTAGTTGGAGTACCAACATCTGTTGCCGATGGTGCCGGCTCGCCAGCCTCTACATAGAAATATTCATATGATCCCGGAACATCATTCCATGATAAATCAACACTTGTAGTCGTTTCATTTGAAACGGTAATACCTACAGGAGCTAAACATAATGGTTCATCACAGTCTACAGTTCCTGTATATAATGATGTATTTTGAGAACCTGTACCTGCAGGTTTTGTATAGAAATCCTGATTGAATCCGTTTCTGGCAATAAGCCCCACTTCGTAAGCATAACTACCTCCTGAATTCCAGAAAATTTCGATAGGCATATCATTACACACCTGTACCGATACTTCAAAAGGTCCCGATCCTGTAAAACCAGGTCCCAATAAAGCTACTTCAACTCCATTTTGAAGTACACTTATGGTATTACCATTCCAGCCGTCACCATAACTATCAGTAAGGATAAAAGTATAAGTACACTGATTTGCCACATCACATACTGTTGTACTGAATACAAAAGGACCAGACCAGGCACTAAAAGTACCATCGCCACAATCTGCCCTTACATAGTATTCATAATTTGTAGCTGATGCTAAAGGAGTACCATCAAATTCTGACGTTACATTGTAATTTGTACTAACTGTAGTTGTTGTACCGGCTCCTGCAGGTATGCCTGAACCTTCTTCCTGTACCACTACTTCCCATGAAGTAGAACCATTGGAATCCCAGGTAAGATCGGCACTTGAAAGACCTATATTTGAAGCAGATAATCCAGTTGGCGGAGGGCAGTTTACCTGTTGAATAGTTAAACTATAAGCTGCCGTTTGTGCCAGCCATGTTGAAATCACAAAATAGTAAGTTGTACCGGCAGTAACTGAAAAAGTAGATATTGAAACCGGAGTAGCTGAAAAATCAGACACACCACCATCAATACAGGCAGTACCTATATCGCTGCAATCATCATAAATAAAAATCCCTTCATAAGCTACCACGTCTTCAAGATCTATGCTTATAACCCCATCTGAGACAGGTGTATAAGAATAAACCACATCATTACCATTTAAATAGCTTAATGTTGCCCCACAGGATGCACCCGGAACACCATTATAATCATCTCCGTAGTTTGAGGTATTATCTGACACAGAGTATGGCAATGCGGTAATTTCAATTGGAGCAGCACAGGTATCACCTAATCCTACTGTAGTAAAAAAGAAAGGCCCTGCCCAGTCGCTCTCGTTTACATCTTCCTCACAAATTGTTTTTACATAAAACTTATAATCTGTATTTTCTGTAAGAAGTGTTGCATTATATTCTGCAGTTCCGGTAACCGATACACCTGTACCTGTAGGAACATCGGCAGTAGGAAGTACTTCTACTTCCCACTCACTTGCAAGACCACCACCCCAAGACAGGTCGGCAGTTTCTGTACCAATATTAATTGCTGCAAGAGCTGTTGGAGCAACACACTCTTCTGTAACCGAAACATTATCAACCAACCAACGGTCGGCATCATCACCTTCCATAACAAACGCTATATAAACATTTGTTGCGGCAGCAAAGCTTGAAAGCGATACCACTATTTCGTTATATTCCTGCTGAGTTGGGTTTATTTCCAACTCAGTCCATTCTTCAACCTGAGTATATGCAGATAAATTTGAAGGATCTGCATCTGTAGAGATCATAATACGGTATAAGCTACCATCATCTCCGTTAATACTTAACCTTGAGAAAAATCGTAACTGTGCATTAACCGGTAATGATACCAGTGGTGTAACCAGCCAGTCTTGTGCCGGTACATCTCCAATTACGTTTTCTTTATCAATAAGGGCAGCATAATCCCCTTCATAAGAAGGTAATACAGTATTACCTAATGTACTTCTCTTCCATGCCTGTACAGGCCCAACTCCATTATTGTAAATATTCCAGCCTGTAGGTGGCCAGACAGAGGTATCTTCAAACCCTTCCTGAGCCAATTGCGAATAACCGCTTATGGCTGTAAAGAGCATGAAAAGCATGAATAAATTTCCTGCTATCTTTTTCATAAGATTTTATAGTTTGTAGTTAATTATGTTCGTTATAGTTTTCATTTCCGAAAATGAAATATCACTGTGTTACAGTCCCTTCAGATTAAACAACCTGAAGGGATACTGAATTACACAGCTATAATTTAGTTAAGGTTTAGTTCTTAAGTATTTTAGTTGTAGCGGTAGTATTGTTATCAAAACTTACTTTTACAACATAATAGCCCGCCTGAAGATCCTGTAGGTTAACCTCACCTGTAGCAGCAGTATAAACTTCCTGCCCCAGCATGTTGTACACTTTTACCTCATTAACATTACTTTTAGCGTTAATATATAAAGTAGACGATACCGGATTAGGATATATCGTAAATGTGGTAGCATTAAAATCAATTGTACCAAGTGCTTCAATGTCAACTATCACTTCCAGTTCGCCGTAAACATCAGTATTATCTACAGATGTAGCTCTTACAGTCGCAGTACCGTTAGCTAAAGCCGTTACAAGACCGTTATCATCTACAGAGACAAAATCAGTACCTGCCTCAACGCTCCAGGTAACATCGGTTATGGTAGCATCTTCTGGAGTAATTACTGCTAAAAGCTGCAGGGTTCCGTTTTCTGTAGTAATAGTAGCTTCTGCATCATTTTCAACAACAACTTCAACAGCTGTCACATCAATGTTTTGGTTAGAAACAGTGATTTCAATTTCGTCGTATACTGTTTCATCAGAAGAAAGCGTGGCTCTCACCACAACAGTACCATCTGCAACAGCAGTTACAAGTCCGTTTTCGTCAACAATAGCATATTCTGCTCCCTGCTCTATTGTCCAAACAACAGTCTCCTCCTCCGGAGTAACTGTAGCCATTAACTGAAGTGTACCTTCGTTTACCGTAATTTCAGGAAGTACTTCGTCCTGAGTAGTGATTACAACAGAAGGCTCTACAGTAACCGATTGTGTTTCGCAAATACTAATTGCAATTACAGCGGTAGTTGCTGCCGGGTTTGTAGATGTTTCTTTAGTGAATGCTATAGAACTGATAAGCTTATCATGGTTCTCTTCATCCAGAGTAAACTCTGTTTGGAAAAGTTGGGTTTGTGTAAGTCCGCTAAAACTGTTTAATGGTGCCCAGCCTGCTGTAGTGATAACCGATATTCTACCTATGCTTCCCATTGCAACGGTAGAAGCATCAGGACTTGTAGACCACCAGTCTGTAGCATTTTGGTTAACAAATATTTGTGAAGTACCATCGGCAAAGTTAACCTGAACGTCCACATTGTTTGATCCTTCGGCACTTACCCAGGCGATATATACTTTCTCTGCTTTTTTCTGCTCTGTAAGTTCAAGTGTACCTGTATTACTGGTAGTATTTCTTAATACAAGTCCGTTACTTTCAGTATAAGAAGCTAACTGGTATGTTAAACCTTCTGTAGCGCTGCTAGATATTAAACCGTCATTTGGAAGTCCCCCGCCATAAGCAGCAGCACTCGCACCCGAACTGTGTGGATTTGTAGGAACAAAATCCTGAGCATAAAATGCATTAGCACCATCTACCGGATGTGTAGTTTTATCGTTAGCATCTCCACCTGTACCTTCGGCAACCACATCATGGTTAAATCCTGTTAATGTTAACGGAGTAAATACACACTCTCCGGAAGTAACAACTTCTGTAGCTGTTACACTTACTGCAAGTACAGACATACGTATTTCAGTTGCCCACTCTGCAGTACTGTCACCATTAAAAGTAAAAGTAATACCGATAACTGTTTTTTCCTGATTAGCTTCATCTATCGCCAAAGCTATTTCATAAAGTCTAGGATTAGAAGCATCACCTTCAAGGTTGTTATTACTTGTATTTATTCTTCCTATACCCTGTATAGCAGTACCGGTACCATTGTACCAGTCGTTTACAGTAAGTGAAGCCGTTTGACTTGTTGCATCACTAAAGTTTACTGTAGCCGTAAATGGTACTGTTTGCATACCGCCACCTGCACAAGCTGCCAGAAAATATACATCGGTTACATTTTGAGCCGAAAATTCAAGTGTTCCGGTATTTGTACCTGTGCCCACATAATCAGGCGTAAGGAACAAAGCGTTATTACCCGAGTAATCTGCAAGCTGGAAAATAACATCAGTGGTAGTCGCACTGTTTATAACTCCATCTGCAGGTAAACCGTAAGTAGGGAAAGTGGTCCCCGATGTAGCCTGGAAATCTAATGACACCAATGCTCGTGTATTGGTTTGATCAAAGCTCATATCTGTACTTTCAGATGCATTACCTACTCCATTAGCAATAATGTCTTGGTTAAATCCTGAAGTAATTGTTACAGCTTGGTTATATGTAGCAGCGGCCTCACCCACAACTAAAGTATAGTCATGGTAGTTACCGTTACCTTCTCTAACAAAAGTAGCACATGCCTGACCTTCATCTACCGGAGGGTTATCTGCATTATCTCCCCATATACCCAATACTCTCATTCGATATGTACCTGTGGTAACATCTGTAGGAACATCAAAGGTTGATGTAACTGTCTCAATAGCTGTAACCCAGTCTGGGTGACCTGCAAAAAGCATCTCGTTAGTATCATCAAAGTCTCCATCCTGATTAAAATCAGCATATATAGCAAACGACATCCAATTTCCTATAGTAATAGAAAAATCTACCGTTTCTCCCGGTGCATGTGTAGTACTTAAAGAAAGATAATCAAAAGTTGTACAGTCAGCACTTGTAACATCGTTACTAATATCACCTATTATAACATTTCTAAGTTTGTAATTATCACAACTTAGGTTTGCAGTTGATGTAAACTGAGGTGTACAATACTCCTGAGCAGAAACCTGCCCGGCTGCAAGCAAGAACAGCCCCAGTAGTGATGGGGTGTAATTCTTCCTTACAAAGTGTGATGCCTTGTGCATGGTACGCACAGCATCTCTTCTGGTAAAGTTGATTTTCATAATGATTTGGTTTTTGGTTATGTTGCTGCAAAATTAAAACTATTTAGACTAAATAAAAATAATATTTATCCCCGCTAAACAGTTTTAACAATGATTAGTTTTTAACTATCTTTTTTACAGCAGTTTGGTTATTAGCAAATTGTATTTTTACAATATATACACCGCTTTGAAGTGAAGAAAGGTCTAGTGTTGACGCTTTAGCTTCAAATACGGTTTGTCCGGTTACAGAAGTTATAATAACATTCTCAACATCAGTTTCCTGTACGTTAATATTTAATACATTGTTTACAGGATTTGGTGTAAGACTAAAGTCCATAGTGGTGAAGTCTTCAGTATCTAGTGTCATACTGAATCCCTGTAGGTATACAGACATTGGGAATTCACCCTGATCTCCATTAAATACAGCATCAGGAACATCTATTTTAAAAGAGTGCTCACCTGCCGTTAAATCGCCAAGTTCAATAACACGAATCGGAATTTTATCGCCGGGACACCAGTTACTAAATGAAGCCCATTGTGCAGCTGTCATAGGACTGTTACCATAAATACCATTAGGCTGAGTGTTATATTCTCTGAAAGGCTCACAAGATAATCCGCCAGGTTTGTAACTAAGTACCTGCTCCCCATCTAAATAAATATAGTGCCATCTTCTTATGTACTCCTCTCCTCCTGAGTTAGCTCCGTGATTTGAAGTAATAAGGTAAAAATGTGCATTTGGAACATCTTCCTCCAGTGTAAAGTTGATTGTTCTTACAGTTTCACCAAGCACATCTGTACCATCAAGTGTATAATCCCTTAAAGCGTACTTAAATGAAAGTGGTAAAAAGAAATTATCACCATACTCAACACTTGTGTCAACATCGGTCACAAACTCTAGTGTACCGTAAAATACATCACTTCTGCCGGCACAACCCGCAACCTGTTCGTTAGCAGCATAAGGAACTCCAAATAACTCAAGCTCAATCCATATATCATAATCAGCTAAAACAGCCGAATCCTGAAAAATTTGTGCTACATTATCCATTTCAAATGTATAAGGTACCTCATCTGGTTGGATATTTTTGTTCATGAACGGAGTGATGTAACGACAAAGCTCAACACGCTCAACTTCTCCATAAGCATATGATCCCTGATCTTTTGGAACCAATGCAAGGTTAACATTACCTATCCTGTCATAATTATCACACGCTGCTTTAATAACAATGTTCATAGTTAGCGTATTTCCGAAAAGTGCTAACTCATCATCAGTAAGTTTACGTGTAAAACAAGAATTACTTAAACGAAATACTCCAGCAGGAACAGGTTCATCTACGGTCGTAGCATACCCATCATAAAAGAGTACTTCATCAAACACAGTAATAGTTTGCTGGGCATTAATTTTTGATGCCCCTGCTAAAAGGAAACAAATCATCAAAAATTTGAAAATACTTTTGAAACCGGAAATAGGGAAATAAGCATTTCCAGGAAACGTAGTTTTACTCATAGTTAAAATAAAGTTTAAAAAATTGTTAATGGTGTAAACCTCACATTTTTTAAACTTTAACGGTATAACTATTGTTTCAAATGCTGTAACAATTGTTTCAACCTGCGTTTTTCTGAATATATTCCGTTGGTGTTAAGGAATATACCTCTTTAAAGCACTTTGTAAAATACGACGGACTTCCAAATCCTGTTTTATAGGCAACTTCAGATATATTATAGTTTTCATGTAGCAATGAAACAGCTTTTTTAAGTCGGTATACCTTTACAATTTCACCCGTACTCATATTAGTAAGTGACTTAATTTTTCGATGTAAACTCGTTCTGCTCATATTTAATGATGAAGAAAGTTCTTCCACACTAAAAGTTTCATCATCCAGCCTACTATCAATAACATCATACATTTTTTGCAGGAACGGATCCCCTGCCACAGTAATTTTCTGTTCGGTTTCCTGAGGTAGTAATTGCAGTTGCTTATATAAAAAGTTGCGTTGTTTATTTTGAAGTTCAAGCCTGTTTTCTATACGCAGTAAAAGTTCTGATATATTAAAGGGTTTGGTAATATAATCATCTGCTCCATAGGACAGTCCTTCCAGTTTACTTCCCAAATCTGATTTTGCGGTAAGGAGTATAGCCGGAATATGACTGGTATTGATATCAGATTTTAAATACTTACACATTTCAAAACCATCCATCCCTTCCATGAGTACGTCACTTAAAATCAAATCGGGCATAATACTCAGTGCCAAATCTATCCCTACGCGACCATCCTCAGCATGATGTACATTATAATGAGATTTAAGACTGTCCTCAATAAATGCTGCAAGCTCTTTATTATCTTCTACCAGTAATATAACAGGTTTATCAGACGACACCTCTGTATTTTCATCTTCAACCACCTGAAGTTCAGGTTTAGGTATTGTTGCTTCAGTGGCCTTTTTATACGGGAGTAAAACCGTAAACAATGTACCATGATTCTGTTGGTCATCACTACTGGTAAAGGTTATTGTGCCTTCCTGCAGTTCAACCAATTCCTTCACTAATGATAACCCAATCCCTGTACCTACTTCTTTCTTCTCTCCATCAATATGATAAAACCTATCGAAAATATTAGACTGCTCTTCTTTTGGAATTCCCCTACCTGTATCCTTGACTTCAAGAATTATTCCGCTATCGGTCTCAATTATTCGTACAAACACCTTATCACCTATATAACTATATTTTAAGGCATTTGAAAGAAGATTATAGAGTATTCTTTCCAGTATATCAGGCGCAAAAAAGTATTCGGCAGTTTGTGGTCCTTCAAAAACAACTTCATTATTTTTAGCCGATGCTTCCTCACTAAATACATTAATTACCTGTTTAATACCAGTAATAATATCACCCCATAACATATAAGGCTTTAAGGCGCCTGCTTCGAGCTTAGCGATATCCAGTAACTGATTGGTTAGGTTTAACAGGCTATTGGCATTTTTACTTATAATAGATAATAGCTGTTCCTGCTGATTTTTATCATCAATAGTTTTTAATTGTTCTGCCGGTCCCATAATAAGGGTAAGCGGAGTTCTTAACTCATGGGTTATGTTTGAAAAGAAACGGCTTTTTACCTCATCCATTTCCCTTAACTGCTGTGCTTCTTTCTGTTTAAGCAGTATTTCATTTTTTACCAGTCCCTGTTTTATACTGTAAGTAATAAACAATACGGTTAATGCAACAGCCGCAATAATATATAATGAAAATGCCCACCATGTTTTCCACCATGGAGGAGAAATTTTAATAGCAATGGCTTTAATTTTAGTGCTCCATTTTCCGGTTGTATTAGTAGCATTTACTTCAAACTGATAATTTCCCGGAGGCACTTTTGTATAAATAGCCTCTCTTTTTGTACCTGCCACAACCCATTCATTATCATACCCTTTTAACCTGTAGCGGTATTGAATATCCTGCGGTTGGCTAAACTCAAGCGCTGCATATTCTACAGATAATGTATTTTGATTATAAGGCAAATCAATACTGGTAATAGTATTCTCGGCTTTGGTACTCTCTCCTGTAAAGGGTTCGTTATTAATTTTAATACTCGTTATAGCAGTATTGGGGTTGTATAAATCATTTGTTATAGATAATGGGTTAAATACCACCCCACTCTCTATACCTCCAAATGCGATTTTACCGTCAGGAAATGAAAACTGATGAAACCTGTTGAATTCATAACATGGCAATCCATGACGTTCTGTAAACGTTCTTACTTCCTGTGATTTTGGGTCAAACCTACACAGGCCTTTATTGGTACCCATCCATACATACCCTTCACTATCAGTTAAAACCGAATAGATTATGTTATCGGGTAATCCGTCTTCAACCGAATACAGTTTAGTTTTATGGGTATTACTCTCAAAACTTAAAAGCCCCTGTGACGTTGCAATCCAAAAAAGACTTGCCTGTTTCCTGTCAGGGATAAGAGCATACAGCTTATTTACAGGTAACGGATTGGGCTCATCTTTAGCAAAATGTTCAACGGTGCCTTTTTTAACATCAATATGCAGTAGTCCGTTATATTCAGTTGTTACCCATAGTTTATTACCTCTCGCTAATATACCAGTTGGGTTAACAATAAAATCTAGTTTATTGTTAACCTGTTGGGTTGTAAAAAGTTTTTCCCAGCCAGACATATCTTCCTTACAGCCGTAAATGTTATTATCTTCATCTATAACAATAAGCCTGTTATCATTTGAGAGCGTTATCCCTTTTATTGGCCTAAATTCTCCATACACCTCCGTTGGTAGCGTAGGAAGTTTTTGCGGTTTCTTATCAGAATCATCAAAGTAGCCTACCGTCCTGTTCATGGCTATCCAGGTTATACCTCTCTTACCATCGTGTACTGATCGTAAATAGTAAGCCGGAGGTAACAATCCCCTGTCGGTAGCACTTATATTAAAGAAATGGTATACCGATATTCCCAGTTCTTTTTCAAGCAAATCGACAGCAAAATCTTTTTTATACTTAAAAACTTCAAAGTCCATTTGGAAATCTATTTGGTATATTCCGCCTGTATTAGCCCCAAGCCATAAAAGCCCCGACTCGTCTACCAGTAATGCCTGAGTATCCCTATCGTTTATAACATCTATATAAGTACTTTTTTCAATACCCGGTTTATCGTCATAACTGTATATTGTTTTATTTATCTGAAAGTATACTTTACCATCGGGCGCTTCGGTAAGCAGTTTACCATTAAAGGAAGCTTTTTCAGGCAAATCCAGTTTACTGTATTTATTTTTTGAAAAATCAAAAAAATACAAATTATTCTTATCCAACCATATAAGCTCCCCGTTTTTTCTCTCAGTAATTCGCGGAATCTCTTCCCCAAAGTCAAAGTTATTATCAAAATCTGCTTTATAAGGAAGTTCAAAGTTTTCAAACTTTTTTTGCGAAGCATTATATCGGCTTAACCCTTTATTGGTTAGTACCCACATATTTTTCTTACTGTCTTCCTTAATAGCTAGTACAGATGTACCCTTAAACTCATATTGGGATACTTTTACATTTTCCTGCCCTTTTTCAGGCAGCATAAAATTAAAAACAGTGTTGTCTTTAGCTGTAAACCAAAAAGAACAGTCAGACGCTACCTGCCAGCCTCTTCTGTATATCTCCAACTTATTATGGTCTAAAAAATCGGCTGTAAGGATATGATTTATTTTATGACTTGCCATATCAAACACATCAATGGCACCGTTATCATATCTTAACCATAAATTATTATGCTTGTCTTTTATGGATTGCGTAATGAAATTACTGGAAATAGATGTGGTATCGTTAGGTTTATTCTGAAAGATTTTAAACTGATGCCCGTCATATCTTGCTAATCCATTATGAGTACTTACCCAGATAAAGCCATCTTTATCTTCAACAATACCCGAGACGAATGACTGAGGCAAACCGTCTGCCACAGAAATATGCCTTATATTCTGGGAAAACAGTATATAGGGAAATAATAAAAACAGGGGTACTATTTTTTTTATTAACTCTTTCAAAACAGGTGATTTTTAAGGTATGGTTTATGCAAAATCTTACCCGCAAGATAGTTAATTAAATGTTAAGGATTTAAAATTTTACTAGTATCAACACAGTTTCCTCTTCTTTTTAACAAGAAGCGAAAAAAAATACGTTTTAGTAACAAAATGGATAATAATTATACATAAAAAAAGGGAGCCGAAGCTCCCTTACCAAATCAACCAACCTGCCTCAAATTAATTTAAGGCTGAACCTTCTCTTATTTCTTCACTGGCAAGTTTAACCAGCTTGTCATTTTCTTTTAAGCTATCGCTGTAAATCTCTACCTTATCTCCTTCGGTTCTTCCTTTTTTCACAGCAACTCTGTGGGCTTTTCCGTTAACCGATTGCACCACAAAAGTGCCTTCGCTGTAGGTTACTACTGCAGATTTTGAAACCACAAACGTACTGTCTGCAGATTTTAATGGTAGGGTCACCTCAGCAACCATTCCGGGCATTAATAAAGTATTGTTCTCAATATCCATTTCTACTCTTTCAGATCGTAGTCTAGAATCTAATGCGCCCGACATCCTTGCAATTTTTGCTTTAAATGTTTGGTTAGGTAGTGACCTTACTATAAAGCTTATACTGTCACCATGTTTAAGGTAAGCCGCATACGTTTCGGGCACTGCTACCGAAAGGCGAAGTTTTTTATCATCCTGAACGGTTAGCAACGGTAATTCCGATCCTTTACCTGCAGGCCCTACATAAGCGCCGGTATTAATATTACGGGCTGTTACCACTCCGTCAAACGGGGCTCTTATCCGTAAATAGCTCTGCATTATCTGTACTTCTTTGTATGCAGCTTTTGCCGCCTGAAGTTTAGCATAATCAGAATTTTTACGCGACAATGCCACCTCAAGGTCATTTTTAGAAATAGTACCTTCTACCTTACTGGTTTCCAAAAAGCGGTTATAAGTGCTATTACTGGCCGTATATACTGCCTCCTGACTGTGTAATTGCGATTCGGCAGCAGCGAGTTGCGAACTTATCTCGGGCGCTTCAAGCTCAATAAGAAGCTGACCTTTTTTCACTTTGCTACCTATGTCTACCTTTAGGTCTTTTACATAACTGCTCACTTTAGCATACAGGTCTACATATTGAAAACCTGTCATTTCTGCCGGGATGGAAACACTTGAAGAAAGTATTTCTTTTTGCAGATTAAATGTTTCTAAAACAGGAGCCTTGCTTTCTGTAACGACTTCCTTATCTGTTTTTCCGCAGCCTGTCATCAATAAGAGCAAACCCGGTAATAGTATGGTGTTTTTAACTGAATATCTTTTCATATTATCTTTCTGATGGTGATACATAAAACTTACTTTCTTCATCCTCCGGATCCAGTGATACCGACTGGGTACTTGCTTTGCCCTGTGCCCAGGCAAATATTAACGGAAGAATTACGAGTACTGTAAAGGTTGAGAACATTAGTCCGCCAATTACGGCTCTACCCAACGGAGAAACCTGCTCACCGCTTTCCCCGTGTCCTATAGCCATTGGTAACATACCGGCTATCATAGCCACACTAGTCATAATAATAGGCCTTAAACGTATGGATGCTGCCTCTCTTGCTGCCTGGAGTGCATTGCCGTTGACCAAGCGGAGCTGTTCGGCATTAGTTACCAGGAGTACCGCATTAGCAATAGATACACCAACCGACATAATTATACCCATATACGACTGTAAGTTAAGCGTAGATCCTGTTGCTAATAGCAGTAATAATGCTCCCAGTACTACCGCAGGTACCGTAGTAAGCACAACAAGCGAAACTTTAAACGACTGGAAATTTGCCGCAAGCATAAGGAAGATAACTACAATAGCTACCAGTAATCCTACCCTAAGGCTATCCATAGTTTCACTTAGTACTTTACTAAGCCCTATCGGTTCTATAAAGAGTCCTCTTGGTAATTCGCCAAGAGAAGCGATAATCTTATTTACTTCGGTTGAGGCCGTACCCAGGTCGGTATGGTCTATATTGGCAGTGATAGATATGTAAGGCATAGCCCCAACGTTATCATTCTCACCATGTGTTTCACTTTCGGTTATGGTAGCCACATCACTAAGTACAGGTCTTGCCGAATTTCGTAATACCGGAATTTCAGATATATCCTGTTTTGTGTTCATTTTATCTAAAGGCACCTGTACCTGTACACTATATGCCAGTCCGGCTTTTTCGTCAATCCAGGTGTTCTTTTCGGTGTAACGCGACGAGGATGTAGATGCGATAAGCGAACGCGAAATATCGTTCATATCAACCCCAAGCTGTGCCGCCTTAACCCTGTCTATATTAATATCCAGTGCCGGATAGTGAATGGACTGTGCTATTTGCACATCCCTAAAATATTCCACATCACGCATTTTTGCCATTATCTTTTCGGCATATTCTTCATTACGTTTCTTGTCTTTACCTGCCAGTCGTATCTCTATTGGTGTAGGCGATCCCTGGCTCAATACTTTATCAGTAAGTTCAATCGGCTCAAAAGACACTCTCATATCGGGCACAGCCTTTTTGATTCTCGCCCTAAGTTCATCTTTAAAGTCATCCATATCGGCATGGTAATCTTTAAGCGATACCTGTAGTACTGCCTCATGCGGACCAGCCATAAAAAGATAGATAGGGTTTACCGAGAATAACGAAGGGTGTGTACCTACATACATAGAGGAGATCCCTATATGCTCCTGCCCTACCATATTTTCCACTTCGTGGAGTACGGTAATAGCTTTCTCTTCGGTACGTTCCAAACGGGTACCATCGGGAGCACGAAGCCTTAACTGAAACTGGGTTGAGTTTACCTTAGGAAATACATCCTGACCTATTACACACAGTATCATAACCGCTATAGCCGATACCCCAAGAAGGTAACCGATACCAATAGCCTTCCTTTTTGGCATAAGCCTGTCAATAAGCCTCATAAAGCCCATCCTGAATTTTTCAAAATGGCTTATTTTTCCGTTATCGTCATAATCTTCACGTTCAGAGTAAGCCTGCTTCTCAGCAGCGGCTTCTTGCTCATTATGTGAATGAGCATGATCGTGTTTTGCATGTCCGCCTTCTTTCATTAACCAGTTAGCCATAACAGGTACAAAGGTTTGTGATAAAAGGAACGATGTTATCATAGAGAACCCAATTGCCAGTGCTAACGGTAAGAATAAAGCTCCCGGTATACCCATCATGGTAAATGCCGGAGCAAATACCGATAGTATACAAAGTAATATTAACAGCTTAGGGAGTGCTATTTCCTTACAGGCATCCCAAATAGCGAGAGCCTTGGGTTTGCCCATATCGAGGTGCTGGTGAATATTCTCAATGGTTACAGTACTCTCATCCACCAGTATACCTATGGCAAGTGCCAGTCCGCTCAGGGACATAAGGTTAATGGTTTGCCCAAATAGTTTCAGGAAGAAAACACCCGATATGATTGATATTGGTATTGTAAGGATTACAATAAGTGCTGCACGCCTGTCACCAAGAAACAGGATAACCATAAGCCCTGTAAGTACTGCCCCTATAATCCCTTCGGTAATAAGGCTCTTAACCGAGTTGATAACATATACCGACTGGTCAAACTCATAACTTACCTTCACATCTTCCGGTAGGGTACTTTGTATTTTAGGCAGTGCCTTTTTAAGGTTTTTAACCACCTCCCATGTAGAAGCATCTCCGGCTTTTGCAATATTTATGTAAACCGATCTTTTGCCGTTTACCAGTGCATAACCGGTGGTAACATCGGCACCGTCTTTTACGGTAGCCACATCACCAAGGTACAGGTTTTGAACACCTCCTTTAAACAGGGGGATTTTTTCAAAATCCTTTATATTCTTTATGGTATTATTTGTTGGGGTCAAATAATTTATATCCCCCACCCTTACATTACCCGGAGGTGCTGTTTGGTTGTTTAGCCTTATAGCCTCTACAACCTGATCTGGCGTTAGGTTATGTGCCCTAAGCTGTGCAGGGTCTACATTAATCTCGATAGTCCTTGGGCTACCCCCAAAAGGTGCCGGAGACAATAATCCCGGAATTGAGGTAAACGACGAACGCACATATACGTTTGCCAAATCCTGAAGTTCGTTATTACTGCGTTCCTTACTGCTCAATACCAACTGCCCGATAGGGAGCGTAGACGAGTCAAAACGGATAACAAACGGTGGCTGTGACCCCGGTGGGAAAATAGCCTGTATCCTGTTTGCCAGTGCACTTAATTCGGCTGCGGCCTGTGCCATATTAGTATCTTCATAATAGCTTACTTTCATTAGGGTAAGCCCCTGAAGATTTTTGGTTTCAATGGACTTTACACCATTGGCAAACAACATTATATTGATATAGTTTTTTGCAAAGTAAGATTCCATCTGGTCGGGCGTGTAACCTGCAAACGGGTGTGCCAGGTAAAGTACCGGCATGTTCATTTTTGGCAGGATATCCACCTTAACCGTTCTCACTGCCCCAATACCGAAAAAAAACAATCCGGCAACGAGCACGAGTATGGATATAGGTTTGCGAAGTGCAAATCGGATTAAATTCATTATCTGATGCTGTTAGAATTCGTTAATAAAAAGATTGAAGTCGCCTGTTGCGGCTGCTTTCATCAGCAGTGCCTGCCATACATTGGTATAAATCACGTCTCTGTCGGTCTCTGCCCTGTTCAGGGTATACAATGCCTGTGTTACATCAACAAGATTAGTAAGTCCGTTGTTGTAAAGAGCCGTACGTTGATTGTATGCCTGCTGTGCGGCATTTACCTGTTGCGGAGCCTCATCATAATTTTGTAGGGCATAATCTATGCGTGTATTGGCAGCATCAATCAGGGTTTTAAGCTCATTGCTTATGGCATTGTATTCTTGCTGTAGTCCCTGTGCTATGAGCTTTTGGGCAGCCACTTTTTTAGAAGAACGGGCTATAGTGGTGAGGTTCCACGTAACTCCTACCCCCAGTAGGTAATTACTCCTAACAGGGTCTATACCGTCAAAATAATTTTTGGTATAGGAGTTTTGATTTGTGGCATAGTCAGCATTAAAGCCCGAACCTCGTGACTGAAAAACACCAAACAATGAAAAAGTAGGATAGTACTCTTTTTTATATAAACTAAGCTGGCTTTTGCTTACCTCAATCCTGCTCCTGTAAAACTCCAGTATAGGGTTAAGGCTGTCGTTTTGCACCTCGGCAATTAAAAGTCCGCCCGGTACTTTGGTCACAAAAGTGGTATCGATATCAAAATCTCTTGCTTCGACACCCATGTAGTTTGCCAGCTCATTATTTTGAATTTTTAGCTGTTGCTTAATTTGGTTTAAGGCAATTTTTGCTCTCGAAACCTCGGCTGCCGCAAGGGTTGAATCTACTCCCGGCAACAGTCCGTTCTTAACTCGTACCGCTGCATTATGGTGAACCACCTCAGCACGTTCAAGATTTTTTTGCTGCGAAATCATAAGCCTGTGGCTTGCCAACAGGTTTAAATAAGCCGCTGCGATTTTTACCTTATGGTTAAATTTTTCCTGTTCATAATCTTTCTGGTAACGTGTGGCATCGGCTTTGGCAATTTTAATGCGTTGCTTAGCTCTCCCGAAGGTAAAAAAGTCCCAGTTGACATTTACAAGATACAGCGCACCAAAAGCAGCATTCCAGTTTTGTTCGGCAAGCGGAAGCCCTGACGAGGCTACCCCCAGTCCGCCAAAACCATATAACGGACCATTTTGACCGTTAACGGTACCATAGTCCTGCTGTGCTGCTAAAGTTAAATTAGGCAGGTAATCCCGTTTGGCCTGCTTTACCGTTTGCTGTGCAGCATCGCTATAGTTTTGTTTGGCATGAATAACGCCGTAGTTAGACATTCCTGTCTCTATTGCATCTTTAAGTGTGAGGGTTTGCGAATTCCCCCAAACGGAATAAAAAAGCAATAGCAAGATAATTTTCCTGAAGTACATTTAAAATAATAGTTAGTAAGGATTATTAAAAAGAAATTGATTAATGCAGCACAAATGTATAATGGGCAATTGAGCATTTGCCGTTTTAAATGACGAATTGAATTCGTCATGCGTTTAAGTGTATATTAAAGTATAAGTGCTTACTTTGCAGTAAAATGTAGATTAATGAGCAAGTATATAAAAAGCATTTTGGAGAAAAAATGGTGGCAGGAACTGTTTATCCTCACTTTCTCCTTTGTTCTTTTTACCCTTAACGACTGGATATTAATTAAGTCATGGCGCGGTGTATGGTCGGGTTGTGCTTATTTCCTCTTGTTATATTCGCACGCACAGCTAAACAGGTTTTTCCTGCTCCCTATACTTTTAAAAAAGCATAAGCCTTTACTGTACATCGTTTCCAGTTTGGCATTGCTTTCGGTATTCTCATTATTTTTATATGAGGTTGCCACATCGTGGATCTATAAAAACTGTTTCCTGTATAAAACTTCCGAACAGAAAAGCTACATCTTTCAGGCAGCAACACTGGTAGCAACTCTTATTTGTATACTATCGGTTACACTTATACTTAAGTTTTACCGCGACAGTAAAAAACTGGACAACGAGAAACTACTTTACAACAGGGCTCAGCTTAACTCCCTTAAGGAACAGCTTAACCCTCACTTTCTTTTCAATACGTTTAATACTCTTTATGGTATAAGCCTGCAATACCCTGAACGTACTCCCGAACTTATTATGCACGTTTCACAGTTAATGCGCTATCAGTTGGAAAGCCATGAAACGCAGTGTGTACCACTGGAAGACGAAATCAACTTTGTAAGCAGTTATGTGGAACTGGAAAAAGAACGATTGGGTTACCGTTGCAACATTACACTTAACACATCTATAGATCTTGAGAACACATACAAGATTCCGCCAATGCTTCTTATCTGTTTTATAGAGAATGCCTTTAAGCACGGAACCTGTACAGCCGAAAACTGTTTTGTGGATATTGATATAAATGTAAATAACGACAGGCTTGAGTTTATGGTTAAAAACTCTATTCCTACAAAGAAAAAGAATATTGTTTCTACCAAAATAGGTCTTAAAAAGACCAAAGAGCGCCTTAAACTATTTTATGGTAACGACCACAAACTGACTATTGAGGAAAACGGCACCTATACCGCTAATCTAAAAGTTAAACTGAAAAGACTATGACAAAGGCCGTAAGATGTATAATTGTAGACGACGAGCCTGCTGCACATTATGTGCTTAGCAATTATATAAAACAAAACCCATCACTGGAACTGGTTTTTGAAACCTATAACGGCGAAGACACTTTGGAATATTTAAAGGAAAACGATGCCGATTTGATGTTTCTGGATATTGATATGCCCGATATTACCGGACTGGAACTATTGCAAAAACTACAGCATCCGCCAAAAACCATACTTACTACCGCATATAGTGAATTTGCGCTGGAGAGTTATGAGTATGGCGTTTTGGATTACCTGCTTAAACCGGTTTATTATCCACGTTTTGTAAAGGCTATAAACCGATTTTTTGAAAACGGAGAACGACAGGAAAAACAATCTACCGAAGTTTTACCCGACAATATTAGCGTTAAGGTAGACAGTGACAATATTGACATTCCTATTGATACTATACTGTATACCCAAAGCTATGGTAACTATGTAAAAATAGTAACCTCTAAACGAAACTATATAGCTACCATAACCACTGCCGATCTTGAAAAAAACCTGCCGTCTGAACTTTTTATGAGGGCCCATAAATCATACATCATCGCCATTAATAAGGTAGACGAAGTGAATAAGGATTATGTAGTTATTAAACGTACACCAATCCCTATTGGGATAACTTATAAGCGTGAAATAACCGACAGGCTTAAAAACGAATAGATACTATTCGTTTTTAATAAGTAAAGGCTATACTCCCACCTAAGCCCATATCGCTGTCATAGTGTGCAGAAAGCGATCAGAATTTACTTAGTATATACCCGACTGTTCCTGTAACATAGTATGAGAATAGTACCGTTAATGGCAATAGCCTTTAACGCTTTACCTGTATAGTTTACTAAGGTATTGGTTACATATAAATCATATTCCGTTACCTTTTGTGCATTTGCCAGTAACCCGATAAACAACAGGAACGGTAAAAACAATTTCATAGCTGTTTGTTTTGTTTTCCTAATGATTAATCTAGTTTCAGGTTTTTGATTCGTAAGGAATTCACAATCACCGATACCGAACTCAGACTCATAGCCAGTGCCGCTACCATAGGCGAAAGTAATATCCCGAATAGCGGATACAGCACCCCAGCCGCAAGCGGAATACCCAGTGCGTTATATACAAAGGCAAAAAACAGGTTCTGTTTTATATTTCGCATTACACCTTCGCTAAGCTGTCTTGCCTTCACAATACCGTGTAGATCACCTTTTACAAGGGTAATCTGGGCACTTTCTATAGCTACATCGGTTCCGGTCCCCATAGCGATACCCACATCGGCTTTAGCCAGTGCAGGAGCATCGTTAATACCATCACCTGCCATAGCGACAACCTTGCCCTGTTCCTGTAACTTTTTAATCTCATTAAGCTTGTCTTCAGGCAGGCACTCGGCCATAAAGTGTTTTAATCCTAATTCATCGGCTACAGCCTTTGCGGTGTTTTTATTGTCGCCCGTAAGCATTACCACATCAATACCCTGCTTCATTAAATCTGCAATGGCTTTTTTACTGGTTTGTTTAATGGCGTCAGTAATGGTAACAAAACCTTCTACTTTACCATCAATGCTTATGTAAGACACCGTTTTTCCCTGCTCCTGCTCACCTATTACCTGCTGTACTACCTCATCACTAACAGTTACATTTATTTGTTCCAATAGCTTTTTGTTTCCTATAGCAATACTTTTATTATAAATAGTACCTGTTACACCCTTACCGGAAACAGCTTCAAAATCTTTAACCGGACTTAACTGTGCTCCCAGCTTATCGGCATAATTTACCATAGCCTGTGCCAACGGGTGTTCACTCTGCTGGTTTAGCGAAGCGATAATACCCGAAAGATGCTTTTCATTAATAGCACCAACAGTCACTACTTTTTGTACCGATGGTTTACCTTCGGTAATCGTACCGGTCTTATCGGTTATCAGTACGTTTACCTTAGCCATGTTTTCAAGTGCTTCGGCATTTTTAATTAGTACTCCGTTATGTGCTCCTTTACCCACACCAACCATAACCGACATAGGTGTGGCAAGCCCCAAGGCACACGGACACGCAATAATAAGTACTGCAACTGCATTAGCAAATGCAAATACATAAGCCTGTTGTGCTCCAAATATCGCCCATACTATAAAGGTTATTATGGCAACACCTATTACGATAGGCACAAAATATCCTGAGATGGTATCGGCCAGTTTTTGTATTGGTGCACGCGAACGACTGGCATCGTTAACCATGTGTATAATTTGTGAAAGCAGGGTATCTTTCCCTACCTTTTCGGCAGTCATTAAAAATGATTTTGAACCGTTTATAGTACCCGAGCTTACTTTGTCTCCCTCGTTTTTACTTACGGGTATAGGCTCTCCTGTAATCATAGATTCGTCTACACTACTACCGCCTTCCTTAACTACACCATCTACAGGGATTTTCTCTCCGGGTTTTACCCTTAAAACATCTCCCTCTTTTATATCGTTTATATCAATTACTTTCTCTTTACCACCAATCACTATCGTAGCTTCTGTTGGTGAAAGTTTCAGTAGTTCCTTAATAGCTGTATTGGTATGACTGTGTGCCCTAGCTTCCAGTAACTGACCCAGTAACACTAATGTCAGGATAACAGTTACAGCCTCAAAATAAAGGTAAACACCGCCTCCGTGCCCCTTAAACTCATCGGGAAAAAGCGACGGAAATAACAAACCAAGCACACTAAAAATAAATGCTGCAGCGGCTCCCACACCAATAAGGCTGAACATATTTAGCTTCCATGTTTTAAAAGAAACCCACGCCCTATCAAAAAACATCCATGCTGCATAGAAAACTACCGGAAGCGACAATGCAAACTGAATCCAGTTTGAAACCGTGTGCGACACATATTTTGAGATAGGGTTCCCCGGAATCATTTCACCCATAGCAATTACAAATACCGGAATGGTAAAAACAAGTGCTATTTTAAACTTTTTCACCAGCATTTTATAGGTTTCATCTTCCTCCTCAACAGGTTCTAAGGGAACCAAGTCCATACCGCAGATAGGACATGCCCCCGGTTCATCCTTTATTACCTCAGGGTGCATGGGACATGTATACTGCTTTTTCTTTGGGGTAAGATCGGGGGCTCTTTCAAGATTCATTCCGCAGTCAGGACAACTCCCGGGTTTGTCATACGTTTTGTCGCCTTCGCAAAACATAGGGCAATAGTATTTTCCACCTTCAACCTTATGTGAATGATTGTGATTGTGGTGGTTTTTATGTTCGTGATGATGATGATTTTCGTTTTCCTTTGGCTGCTCTGAGCTTATTGCATAATTACCTACCTGTGATAGCCTATCCTGAAGTTTTTCTAAAGGGATATGTTCTTCCATAGTAACCTTGGCAACCGGAGGATTAAGTGACACCTTTGCTTCTATCCCCTCTATTTCATTTAAGGTTTTCTCTACTTTGCCACGGCAGCCGTTACAGCTCATACCCTGTATGCTATATATATGTTTCATAATCTGTTATAATAAAAAATGACACCTAAAGTATTGATATAAAGGTACCACTTATCAGGATAACAGCTTTTATGGAATTTTTGGTTTATCCTTTAAAATTTACTCAAAAAAAAGCGCTTTACTATGTAAAGCGCCTATTCGTTTAGTTACGTGATGGAGTATACATTTTAGCACTCTTATCTCCGTTAAGTTTTTTTGCCTGTCCGGGTGGTAATGTTTTCTTTTTTGACGAAACACTAGTTGACTTAGTTGATGTTGTTACGGTAGTAGTGGTTCTACAGCTTGTAAAAGCTACCGCAAAAACCAGCAATAAAGCTCCCTTAGTTAATTTGTTTAGTTTCATATTTTAGTTATAGTGGTTATTTTATCGGCTAAATGTACTACAAAAAGCAAATTTAACAATAGCCTGCTATTTGGTTTTGCTTTTAATTTACAGTTGTTCCTCTTTAACTCCTTTATCCTTTGCAGATAAAATAATATCATTACCACTACCGTCTGTTTGTACAATTACCTGTGCTAAACCATTAAACAATTTACGGTGCCATGCTTTAGCCGGAGTAACCACCTGTATTACTACCAGATTTACCTTTTTATCGTTTATAGTATTTTGTCATATTAACAACTTATATACTCTTTTTGCAAAAAAAACAAAACCCTACAGTTTCTTGTAGGGTTTTCTAATTTATTAATAAAGGCATTTAAACTCTGTTTACATGCTTCTTAGTTTTTTCAAATCTTTTAGAGTTATCTTTTTACCCGAAAGTTCAATTAGTCCGTTTTTGTTAAATTCAGATAACAACCTAATACAGCTTTCTGTTGCTGTACCTACCATTCCGGCAATTTCCTCACGGGATAATTTTATCCTGAGGCTCTTGTCTTCATTTGTACCAAAAGTTTCGTGAAGTTCCAGCAGTGTTTCAGCGAGTCTTTGTCTAACCGATTTCTGAGCCATATTAACCAAATGATCATCGGCTTCTTTTAAATCTCCGCAAATGGATTTCATCACATTCATGGAAAATTGGTTGTTTTCATTAAAAAAGCCAAGTATCTCGCTTTTTGGTACAAAACAAACCTCCATATCCTCAAGCGCCACAGCACTAAGATTTACAGGTTCGTCACTAATCATGGAACGCTGTCCCAGCAGCTCGCCTTTTGCTACCAGTTTTAAAATTTGCTCGTTACCGTTTTCGCTAAGTTTTGAAAGTTTACAAACGCCATCCTTAATACAAAAAATACCGTTAACATTTTCACCTTCAGTAAAAATAGGCTCGCCTTTTTTAATAATATAAGACGTTTTACAGTTGGCCATTTTGAGTAGCTCTTCCTTATTCAGCGCTTTAAGTGAGCTGAATTCCCTTACAATACACTGGTCACATTTACTCATAGGGCAATTATTGATTAGTTGTACAAATGTACTCATTGTATGACAAATATCATATTTTATTTTTTGGCTGTGTCTCAACTTTGTATCAGGTAAATGAGCAGATTATGGACACGCAAAATTGTTTTCATTGCGGGTTAGGCTATACAGATAAAGACGAGATTGTTTTTGACGACAAGTCTTTTTGCTGTAATGGCTGTAAAACCGTATATGAGATTTTTACCCTTAACGGGCTTACAGATTATTATTCTTTTGAAAAAACACCGGGTGCCACCCCAACCGAAATTAACGGGAAGTACGATTTTCTGGAAAATCAGGAAATCGCATACCGCCTGTTAGAGTTTCATGAACAGGACACCCATATTGTTTCACTTTATATACCCCATATTCATTGCAGCTCCTGTATATGGATACTGGAAAACCTCAACAGGCTTAATATTGGTATAAGCAGCTCGCAGGTAAACTTCCATAATAAAAAGGTGCGTATTGTTTTTAATCCGGAAAAAACTACTCTTAAAGAGATTGTTCACCTGTTATGTAATATAGGCTACGAACCTTACATAAGTCTGGACAATTATGAAACCCGCAAAAAAAAGGTAAACCGCGAACTTATCTATAAACTTGGAGTAGCCTTTTTTTGTTTTGGTAATGTGATGCTGTTATCCTTCCCTGAGTATTTTGAGATGGAAGAATACTGGCTGGACAATTACAAAGGCTTTTTCCGCTGGTTGATTTTCGGACTTTCCCTTCCGTCATTCCTTTATGCGGCAAGCGGATATTATATATCAGCTTGGAAAAGCATCAAAACCGGAATGCTCAACATAGATGTACCTATTGCTCTAGGTATAATAGTTATGTTTATAAGGAGTACCGTAGATATTATTTTCGGTTATGGGCAGGGCTTTTTTGACAGTCTTACAGGACTTGTATTCTTTATGCTTCTAGGGCGTTTGTTCCAGCAAAAAACCTACAATTTCCTTTCTTTCGAAAGGGATTTTAAATCCTATTTCCCCATCGCAGTTACCAAAATATTACCCGACAGAAGTGAAACATCTGTATCGGTTTATGATGTGACTGCCGGAGACAGACTGCTTATACGTAATCAGGAACTTATCCCTGTAGACGGTATACTTATTAGTAATGACACAGCGATAGACTACAGCTTTGTAACCGGGGAAGCCGACCCGATAAATAAAAAATCGGGCGATAAGCTTTTTGCCGGAGGAAGGCAGATAGGTAAAATAATAGAAATGGAAGTACTCAGCTCGGTATCACAAAGCTATCTTACACAGCTTTGGAGTAATGATATATTTACTAAAAAAGACAGGCAGGACTATAAAACCATAACCGATACCATAAGCAGGTATTTTACTCCTGCCCTACTTATTATTGCCGGTCTGTCTTTTGCTTACTGGGCATTTATAGATCTTAACACAGCCTTTAATGTATTTACCGCAGTGCTTATTGTAGCCTGTCCCTGTGCACTGGCATTAAGTGCTCCTTTTACATTGGGTAATATACTCCGCATTATGGGGCGTAAAAAACTATACCTTAAAAATGCTACTGTGGTAGAACAGATGGCTAAAGTAGAAACTATAGTTTTTGATAAAACAGGTACAATAACCACCAATAAGAAATCAGATATAATATATGAGGGAACTCCGTTTACCGATGATGAACTCCTGCTTATCAAAAATGTACTAAGAGGATCTAACCATCCGTTAAGCCGAAGGTTATATGACTTCCTCCCAACTACAGATACATTACTTACTGATGATTTTACCGAAACCATAGGTAAGGGTATTAAAGGGATAATAAACGGAAAGCAAATCAAAATCGGTTCGGCTCATTTTATAGGTCTTACCAAACAGCTTACCCTGCAAACGGCAGTATATATAAGTATTGACGGTGAGTTTAAAGGGAAATATGTTTTTGCCAACAGTTACCGCAATGGTGTTAAAGCCCTGTTTGAAAACCTTAGTAATAATTACGAACTAAAAATACTATCGGGAGATAACGAAGGGGAGCGCGAAATACTCAAACAGCTTTTACCTCCGGGTACCCGATGCATTTTTAACCAGAAGCCCGAACAGAAACTGGCTTTTATAGAAAACCTGCAAAAGGAAGGCAAAAACGTAATGATGATAGGCGATGGTTTAAACGATGCCGGGGCTTTGGCACAAAGTAATGTGGGTATATCGATATCTGAAGATATTAATGTGTTCTCCCCTGCCTGCGACGGTATACTGGATGCTACCAAATTTGAAAGTATTGCCTACTTCCTCAAACTATCTAAAAAGGCTATTAAAACCATCAAAATGAGTTTTGCTATTTCCCTAACCTATAATGCCTTTGGGCTTACAGCTGCCATAAGCGGAAAACTATCTCCGTTAACCGCTGCTATTGTTATGCCGCTAAGTACCATAACCATAATAAGTTTTGTGACTATTATGAGTAATTATTATGCTAAAAAAGAATCAAAAATTTAATGCAAAAAAATGTGCGGGCATGACAAATATCATGTTTTTTCCTGCTGCCCCACAGTAGTTTTGTTAACACAAATTAATTAGGTATGAGTGTCATTTATTTACTAATCTCCATCAGTATCGTTGTGGCAATACTATTCTGTTTTGCCTTTATAAAGGCCGTAAAAAGCGGCCAGTATGACGATGACTACACCCCGTCTGTAAGAATGCTTTTTGACGACGAACTAAAGAAAAAAGAAAACAATCACAATAACACAAATTAATATGGAAGTGCAGCAATTTTATTATGACAATAAAATAGTTAAAAAATTCCTCTATGCCACAATAGTATTTGGTGTGGTAGGGATGCTTGTGGGCTTGCTAATAGCCTCTATGTACATGTTTCCGGGATTAACCGAAGGTATTTCGTGGCTTAGCTACGGTAGGTTAAGACCCTTACACACCAATGCGGTAATTTTTGCCTTTGTGGGTAACGCCACGTTTGCCGGGATTTACTACTCTATGCAAAGACTGCTAAAAGCCCGCATGTTTAGCGATTTTTTAAGTAATGTAAACTTTTGGGGCTGGCAGCTTATTATTGTGGCTGCAGCCATATCACTTCCTTTAGGATACACCACTTCAAAAGAATATGCCGAACTGGAATGGCCTATAGATATTGCAATTGCTATTGTTTGGGTTGTTTTTGGTATCAACATGATAGGTACCATTTTAAAGAGAAGGGAACGCCACCTGTATGTAGCTATTTGGTTTTACATCGCAACATTTATAACAGTTGCTGTTCTGCATATCTTTAACAGCCTTGAACTTCCGGTAAACGGAATGAAAAGTTACTCGGTTTATGCCGGTGTACAGGATGCTCTTGTACAATGGTGGTATGGTCACAATGCCGTGGCATTTTTCCTTACAACACCATTCCTTGGGTTAATGTATTACTATCTTCCTAAGGCAGCAAACAGGCCGGTATACTCATATAGGTTATCTATTATTCACTTCTGGTCGTTAATCTTTATATATATATGGGCAGGACCTCACCACCTGTTATACTCTGCCCTGCCAGACTGGGCTCAAAACCTGGGTGTGGTATTCTCTGTAATGCTTATCGCTCCGTCATGGGGAGGTATGATTAACGGACTGCTAACCTTAAGAGGGGCTTGGGATAAAGTACGTACAGATCCAGTTTTAAAATTCTTCGTAGTTGCCGTTACCGGATATGGTATGGCTACGTTTGAAGGACCAATGCTTTCGCTTAAAAATGTAAATGCTATTGCTCACTTTACCGACTGGATTGTGGCTCACGTACACGTAGGTGCACTGGCATGGAACGGTTTCCTAACCTTTGGTATGATTTACTGGTTAATACCAAGAATGACAAAAACATCACTATACTCTGTTAAGTTGGCCAACTTCCATTTCTGGATAGGTACACTAGGTATTATATTATATGCATTACCTATGTATGTTGCCGGATTCACTCAGGCATCTATGTGGAAACAATTTAACCCCGACGGTACTCTTAAATACGGGAACTTCCTTGAAACTGTAAAAGAGATTATGCCAATGTATTGGATGAGAGCCATTGGTGGTACACTATTCGTAATAGGTTTACTGGTACTGGTATACAACATTATAATGACGGTTCGTAAGGGACAGACTGTTGAAGATGAACTTGCCGAAGCTCCTGCCCTTGAAAGAATAACAGGTAAAAGAATGAAAGGTGAGAAATTCCACCCTTGGTTGGAAAGAAAACCTATACAACTTACCATATTGGCTACTATTGCCATACTAATAGGTGGTATTATACAAATAGTACCTACCATAATGGTAAAATCAAACATACCTACCATCTCTACAGTTAAGCCCTATACTCCGCTGGAGCTTGAAGGTCGTGACCTGTACATAAGGGAAGGTTGCGTGAACTGTCACTCACAAATGATACGTCCGTTCAGATCGGAGGTTGAACGCTACGGGGAGTACTCCAAATCAGGTGAATATGTGTACGATCACCCATTCCTCTGGGGTTCTAAACGTACCGGACCAGACCTGATGCGTATAGGTGGAAAATACAGTGACAACTGGCACTTTAATCACATGTGGGATCCTCAAAGTACATCGGCAGGTTCTATAATGCCGTCTTACAAATGGCTTTTTGACAACAAGAAAATGGACCGAAGCGAAATTGAGAAAAAAATGCAGGTAATGGTAAAACTTGGGGTACCATATACCGATGAGGATATTGCCAATGCGCAAGAGGCTATGGACAAACAGGCTGCAAAAATTGAAGAAAGCCTGCATGTTGACCCTGATTTTGTAAAAAGTTATGAAGCCAGCAAAAAGGCTGCACAGGCAAACGGCGAAGAATTTATCCCTATGAAAGACAGGGAAATCACAGCACTTATTGCTTACCTGCAACGCCTGGGTACCGATATTAAAATTAAACCGGCCGCTACTGCCGATAACTCAAAATAATAAGCCATGCTAAAGTTTATAAAACACAATATGGATACTATCTCAGGGATTGAGGTGTACCCTATCATATCGCTGCTTATTTTCTTCATCTTTTTTGTATCACTATATACCTGGGTATATACCTACAAAAAAGATAAGATAAACGAAATGAGTAACCTACCGTTTTCAGATAACGATAACGACAACCAATAGTTGAACATAAACTTATAACTATGAAAAAATTTATACCGGTATACGTTAGGGTTCCTGTAATTTTTGCCCTCGTTTTCATGGCACTGGAGTACTTTATAGATTCGGGAGACAGGCCTGCATTCCTTAAATATCCTGAGGTATCCATCTTCCTCTTTATCTTTTTGTTCCTTCAAATAGCCATTGAAATTACCATAAGCGCTATCGACAGGGTTACCTACAGTATCCTTACCGAAGAACAAAAGAAAAAACTGGCCGAAGCCGATGCTTTAGACTTTACAGACTCTAAACTATACAAAAAAATAAAAAGCTGGTTTGTAAAAGTTAAGCCTATTGAGGAAGAAGGAGAAATACTGCTTCATCATGATTATGATGGTATTAAAGAATTAGACAATGTACTTCCGCCTTGGTGGATAAACCTTTTCTATGTGACTATAATATTCGGTTTGGTTTATCTGGTAAAATACCACATAATGGATGGACCCGACCAGAAAAAAGAGTTTGAGATTGAAATGGAAGAAGCTCGCCTCGCTGTGGAAGAATACAAAAAAACGGCTAAAGATCTTATTGATGCCAATAGTGTTACACTACTTACAGATGAGGGTGACCTTGCCGCAGGTAAAAAGATTTTTGAAACCAACTGTGTAGCCTGTCACAGGGCAGATGGTGGTGGTGCAATTGGTCCAAACCTTACTGATGAGTACTGGATTTTAGGTGGCGGAATTAAAAATGTATTCCACACCATTACAGAAGGTGGCCGTGACGGTAAAGGTATGGTGGCATGGAAAGGTACACTTAAACCATCAGAAATTCAGCTGGTAGCAAGTTATGTATTGTCGTTACAGGGTACAAATCCTGTAGATCCTAAAGCTCCAGACGGAGAAATATGGAAAGACGAAACCAAAACCGATGGCGACGAGCCAACAGAAGAAGCTAAACAGGAAACAACAGAAGAAACACCTGAAGTAGCGTCAAACTAAAGCTAAAATACCATGAGCAATATACAGGAAGAAGAGTTTAGGGACAGAATAGGAACCATAGATCAGGAAGGTAAGCGATCATGGGTATACCCAAAAAAACCTTCGGGTAAACTATACAGGTACCGCAAATTAGTTAGTTATTTTTTGCTCCTCTTCCTGTTTGCTGCTCCGTTTGTAAAAATAAATGGGAACCAGTTTTTAATGTTCAACGTGCTGGAACGCAGGTTCAACATATTTGGTTTCCCTTTCTGGCCACAGGATTTTCATCTGTTTGTTATCTCAATGATAATAGGGGTAATATTCGTAGCGCTGTTTACGGTAGCTTTTGGACGTATTTTCTGCGGATGGATCTGTCCGCAAACCATATTCATGGAAATGGTTTTCCGTCGTATTGAGTACTGGATTGAAGGTGACAGGAATGCCCAGATAAAACTGGAAAAGCAAAAATGGAACGCCGAAAAAATCAGAAAAAAAAGCCTTAAATGGTTTGTATTCTTTATAATATCATTTTTGATTGCCAATGTATTCCTTGCCTACCTTACAGGTAGTGACAAGCTTATACAAATGATTACCGAAGGACCGGGACAGCATGTAAGCATCTTAATTGCCTTACTGATATTTACCGGAGTATTCTACTTCATTTATATATGGTTCAGAGAACAGGTGTGCATCATCGCCTGCCCTTACGGAAGGTTACAGGGGGTGCTGCTGGACGACAAATCTATTATTGTTGCTTACGACCATAAAAGAGGCGAAGGCGAAAACGGACGCGGTAAAATTGTTAAGAATGAAAACAGGGCTATAGCAGGCAAAGGAGATTGTATTGACTGTAAACTGTGTGTACATGTTTGCCCTACCGGTATTGACATAAGAAACGGAACCCAACTGGAATGCATTAACTGTACTGCATGTATTGACGAGTGTAATACAGTAATGAACAGGGTTGGTTTTGAAGAAGGACTTATACGTTATGCCAGTGAAGATGAGATTACCAAAAAAGAAAAATTTGTTTTCACCGCCAGAATGAAAGGATACACTGCCGTACTGTTTATACTAATGGGCATATTTACCGGAATGATGTTTTTAAGAAACGATGTTGAGGCAACTGTATTACGCCTGCCGGGACAACTGTATGAGCATAAAGGTGAAAACATAAGTAATGTATTTACCTATAAAATTATAAACAAAACCACAAAAGACTTTAATGATGTACACTTTAAGCTAAAATCGCCTAAAGGAGAAATAAAAGTGGTGGGAGCTTCTCATTTTACTGTACCTAAAGCCGGTACTGCACAGGGAACCCTGTTTGTGGAAATAAACGAAGCGCTTTTAAAAAGCGACAAAACTAAAATACGCCTTGAGGTTTATGATGGCGACAGGCTTATAGAAACCGAGTCGACCAACTTTTTAGGTCCAAGGACATTTAATTAAAAACTAATGATTATGAAAATTAACTGGGGAACGGGAATCGTAATCGCATTTGCTCTTTTTATGAGCTTTATACTGTTTTTTGTATTCAGGGTACAATCAGACAGGAAATATGACAACGAACTGGTTGTGGAAGATTACTACAAACAGGAAAGAATATTGCAGGATCAGTTAAACAGGCAGGAAAATGCCGTGAGCCTGCAACATCAGTTAAAAATAAACAGTACCGAAGCCGGCGTGGAAATAGAATTCCCTGCCGAATTTGAGGCTGCCAAAATAAAAGGAAAAGTGTTCCTGTACAGGCCGTCTAACCAAAAGCTGGATATTGAAAAACCAATATCAATATCTGCTTCTAATCTGCTCATACCTAAAAGTGATTTGGTTGGCGGCCGCTGGAACATTACTGTAGACTGGGAATATGAAGGTAAAGGTTACCTCAACAAAAAAGAGGTCACAGTGTACTAATTAATAACACTAAAAAATAAGAGTATGTTATATTCAGCTCTTTTATTAGGATTAATATCAAGCCTGCACTGCATGGGCATGTGTGGGCCAATAGCCATGATGCTGCCGGTAGACCGAACCAACGAAACTAAAAAAACGATACAAATACTTTTGTATCATGCCGGAAGGCTAACGGCCTATGGCTCACTGGGGTTAGTTTTCGGACTCCTGGGCAGAGGGCTTTACCTCGCCGGGATGCAGCAAAACATGGCCATAGCATCGGGAATCATCATGATAACCATAATTGCCATACCGGAAAAAAAGTTTGCCAAATACAACTTTTCAAAACCGGTATACAAAATAATAAGTAGTGTAAAAAGTAGCCTTGGAGCCCAGTTTAGAAAAAAAACCAATAAAGCGATATTTGTAACCGGGCTCCTTAATGGCTTTTTACCTTGTGCACTGGTATATGCGGCCCTGTTTGGAGCCATAGCTATGCAAAATGCATTATTGGGAGCTTTATTTATGATACTTTATGGACTGGGTACCATCCCCATGATGAGTGCTGTAGTATATGTAAGTACTATGCTTACCTCTCCTTTTAGAAATAAGATAAATAAACTTATCCCCTATGCAGTTGCCATTATTGGTATATTTTTTATTGTAAGGGGACTTGGGCTTGGTATACCATATATCTCACCGGGTAATACCAGCCTATATGTACAGGAAATACCTCATTGCAGGTAATTTAAAAATGATAGTTCGACAAATCGAAAAAGCCTCTTAATTAAATAAGAGGCTTTTTCTTTGGTCAGGTTGTAAGGTGATTTAAACAACCATCGAGAACAACTTGGTTTCCGGGGCTTTCCTTCTCAGCCTTAAATCAAAGGCCATACAAATATTTCTTACATAGGCTTTACCTTCTTCGGTAACAGTGATACTGTTTTTACCAAACTCCAGCAGCCCGTCACTTTCCATTTCCTTCAGGCTTAATAATGTTTCAGGCAGTTCAGGGAAATAAAGCGAACTATCTTCCCATGATGTTGTAAAACTGCACATAAGGTTTAAAATATGTCTTCTTATAATCAAATCTTCATCGGTTAATAAATGTCCCCTGAAAACCGGAAGCTCATTAAGCTCTATTCTTTTATAGTAATCCTCAAGTACTTTTTCATTTTGTGCGAAGGCATACCAGCTATCACTAATTGATGATACTCCAAGCCCTATCATAAGTTGAGTTTTAGAGGCACTATACCCCATAAAATTACGGTGTAGTTTACCTTCTTTGTAAGCTATGTACATGGCATCGCTTTTAAGGGCAAAATGATCCATACCTATTTCATAGTAATCATTTTCTCCCAGCAGTTGTTTTCCTATTTCATACAGCTTGCGTTTCTCTTCATCCTTAGGCAGATTCTTCTCGTCATAACCGCGTTGTCCGTTACCTTTTATCCAAGGCACATGAGCATAGCTGTAAAACGAAATCCTGTCGGGATTCAGGGCTTTGGTTTTCTCAATGGTATCTACCATAGTTTCTACGGTTTGGAACGGAAGTCCGAAAACAAGGTCATGACTTATGGAGGTATACCCTATTTCCTTTGCCCAAAAAGTAACTCTTGCCACATTTTGAAACGGCTGTACACGGTGAATGGCTTTCTGTACAATAATATCGTAATCCTGTACCCCGAAGCTCACCCTCCTGAATCCTAAATCATATAAGGTTTGCAGGTGTTCCTTTGTGGTATTATTAGGGTGTCCTTCAAAACTGAATTCATAATCGGGTGCTTTTACAGCCCTGTCAAAAATCCCGTTTATAAGAATTTCCAAATTCACAGGACTAAAAAATGTTGGCGTTCCCCCACCCAGGTGAAGTTCTTTAACCCTTGGTTTTTCGGGTAATAAATCACAATACATATTCCACTCGTTAAGTACAGCTGTTATATATGTGGTTTCTACCTCATGCCTACGGGTTACCCTTTTGTTGCATCCGCAAAAAGTACACATGCTTTCGCAAAACGGTAAATGGATATACAGACTTATCCCCTCGGTTGTATTACTTTCATCAAAAGCCTGTAAAAAACTCTGTTTCCAAACGTCTCCTGTAAAGCCGCCATTATCCCAGTAAGGAACTGTAGGATAGCTGGTATAGCGTGGCCCCGGAACGTTATATTTTTGAAGTATATTATTTTCCATTGTGACTGATTTATTTGAATATCAAAATTATACCACACGCTACTGCAAAAAAATGACAATTGTCATGTAGCCGGTTTTGGAAAATAAAAAAAATCCGCACGGGTTGCCCTATGCGGATTTCGGTCAGATTTTATTAAATAGTATAATAAAATTTAAAGTGAATTAAGGAATTTAAGCAGGTCTTCCCTTTCGGAAGCCGAAAGTTCCTTAAACATGTTTTTAGAAGTTTGCGCTTCACCCCCGTGCCAAAGTATAGCCTCAGTAATGTTACGCGCCCTGCCGTCATGCATAAAGTTGGTATGCCCGTTAACCGTTTGAACCAACCCAATACCCCATAATGGCGGAGTTCTCCACTCGCTACCTGTTGCCAGGTAATCAGGAGCATTGTCTGCCAGTTCAGTACCCATATCATGTAATAGTAAATCAGTATACGGCCTTATGGTTTGGTTAGCATATCCTGAAATGTAGTAACTGTTTCCGGTCTCTACTTTCGGTATATGACATGCAACACAATTAATATCATTAAAAATCTGCTTTCCTCTTAATACCGACTGGTCATCATAATTCCTGCGGATAGGAACAGAAAGCGCACTTGAATAAAGTACCATCCTGTTAAAGGCAAGTTCCGGTATCTCTGGTTCACCTCCGTTAGGGATCGTGCTGCAATCTACACCCGGCGGGCAGTTTTCCTCAGGGAATACAGGAGAAGTTATCCCCATATCACCACTAAGTGCACCTGCAACCTGCTGCCTTACATTAGGCTGATTAGCCTTCCAGCCAAAACGCCCCATGCGTTGCGAGTTACTCTCTACATCATATACATAGTTTGCCCTTCCCGAAATGCCGTCGCCATTAGCGTCAAACTCATCGGCAAAAGATAGCCATGTAGCCTCCGGTACTGCCTCCAGGAGTCCTAAACCAACAATCTGGTTGGCTATACGAGGAGAAATTTGCACATTTGCAGCAAGGCCTCCGTAACCAAGATCGGTCACAGTATATGTTGGCTTATGCAGTTCTACGATAGTACCGTCTGCAAAAGTCTCAGTAATCGTTTGGTAAGTAATGGTCATCTGCCCTTCGCGAACAGGACCTAAAATTACATTATCCTGTAACTGACCTCCATAAACCGGATCGGGCAACGCAGCCCCATGAGCATCAACTCCCGGAACACTAAACCTGAAAAGAAGTCCTCTTCCCAGTTCGCCGTCATACATCGGCGGGCGTCCTCTACCGTCTTTAAAGTGACAACTGGAACAGGCAACAGCATTATAAAAAGGCCCTAAACCATCGCGCGCTGTAGTGCTTGATGGTGCCGAAACCCAGGTTTGCCTGAAAAAAGAATTACCTACTCCAAAATCGGTCGACTGATCTGGTGTTAAACCTGAGTAAGCAAAACCAAAAGCCTCTTCAGTTGCATTGTTTACCGTGGCCACACCACCAGAGTATTGCTCTCCCTCTTCAGGAGAGAGGCTTACATAATCTTCATCATTATTGCTGCATCCCGTTATAAAAAGGGAAGCCAACATTGCTGAACAGATAACTTTTTTCATTTATTTATAGTAACTGCAAAGTGCCCGTCTTTAAAAAAGAGGGCACTTTGATATGATTCAATTTGCGTGTAAAACTACTTAATAGTTACTCTATATCCAAGTTAAGCTTAGCTGCTCCAGCTAATAAGTTAGCTCCTAATTCCTGTTGTAAATTAAGTACTGCAGCTTTTACTTTAGCTCCCTCTTCAGAAGTTGCTCCGCCAGAGATAGCATAATCAAATGGTATTGCAATTGCAGCAATACTAGCCTCTGTAGTAGCTATAGCTGCATTTGTATTTTGAGCTGTCTCAGCATCGGCCTGTGCAACAAGATCTTCAAGAGAAGCTCCTGATACAGCACCATACTCACCTCTATAAACATTAATCACACCTTTATAGTTTAGGTAAACATCACGGTGGGTGTTATCACTAAAGCAAGAGTGTTCATCTTCCTGATCCATGTTAGCAAGAGCTACATCCATACGCTCAACAGCAAGTTCGGCAGATGCAAGAGTAACGATACCTAAATACATATTTTGTAAAGCCTCATCTTCAGGTAAAGCAAGAAAAACAACTCTGTATTCCCCACCTTCTTTCCATTGGTCAACAAGGTAAGAAAGGTGATCTTTAAGCAAATCAGCACAAACTACAAGGTACTCACGTCTTCTGTCTTCGTTAAGTGCTGTTCCGCCTTCGTCAACAAAATCAGTATAAGCTCTCTGTCCAGGCAAATTATCTGCAGGAGCAGTTAAATCCTGTCCCCATAATAAGAACTCAATAGCATGGTAACCCGTACTGATGTTTTTTTCACCACCATCTTCGTTAAGGCTAATAAGAAGATCCTTAGTAATTTCAGGGAAGTTTTCTGTATCGTTAATAATACCACCGTTTAAAACAGTACCGTTATTATCTACATAGTCAATATAGTTTTCATCAAGCGGCCATGCGTTAAGTAAACCTTCCGGTCCGTTTTCGTCATCAATCGGTCCGTTAGCAAAACGAAATGCCTCGGTAGTTCCGTAACTTTCCCTTGCGTCTCTCCATTTGTTTTTAGCTTCAGTAAAATTAGCATCTGTAGGCTCTCCAACAAAAGTGTTGATAGCAGTTTCTAGTGCTACTGCATCATCATAAGCATCCTTATAATTTTGGTAAACAATATTAGCATAGTTCTCTATTACTGCTGATTTAGATACCTGATTCCCCGCAGGTGTACTTTGATCGTCATCACTGCTACAAGAAGCTAATACTAAACCTGCCGCTGCAACAAATGATAACCCAAGAGTAAGTTTTTTCATTATTTAAATATTTGGTTAACGTTATTTAGATTTATTAAAAACAAGGCAAATGTAAAAACTTATGTAATATCTCAAAAGAAATTGGGGATAAATTATTTATAATAATTATAGATAAGTGGTTTCAGTTTTTTATTTTTGCAAAAATTTTTTAGAAATGAAAAAAACACTTGCGCTATTTATTTTGGCAGTAGTTGGATTAGGATGTTCATCTAATGATAATGAAGAAGTTAACAACACACCTAGTTTTGACCGTAGTGCCATACTTGTAAACTGGGCCGATAATATTATAATCCCTTCTTACGAGAATTATACTGCAAAAGTTACCACACTAAGTGAAAAGGCTGCAACATTTACACAAACTCCTGATGAAACAGGACTTGCAGAATTAAGAACTGCATGGCTTGATGCCTATGTTGCTTACCAATATGTAGCCCTTTATGATTTTGGAAAAGCTTCACTACTTTACCTTAAATTAAGCGCTAATACTTACCCTACAGATGTTGCCGGAATTGAAGCTAATATTGCTTCGGGCAGTTATAACCTTGGTACACAGATACAGTTTAGCCGTCAGGGATTCCCTGCTATAGATTATTTAATATATGGTACTGGTACAGACAGCGAAATCATAGCTTCTTACAGTAACCAGGCAACTGCCGATTACCTAAACGCTATAATAGCACAGCTAAAAAGTATTGCAGAGCAGGTTACTAACGACTGGAACGGAGTCTACAGAGATACTTATGTAAACAACAACAGTACATCTGTTAGCAGCTCAATAAATATTACAACAAACAACTTTATCAAAAATTTTGAGAAAGATGTTAGAAGTGGTAAAGTAGGTATACCTGCAGGTATTTTCTCTAACGGAGTTACTTATGCCGATAAAGTAGAAGCTTACTATAAAAACGATGTTTCAAAAACTTTACTTACTGCCGGTATAAAAGCACAACAGGACTTTTTTAACGGTAAGGCTTTTAACGGTACAACAACAGGCGCAAGCCTTAAAAGTGCACTTGATGTCGTAAATGCTGTTAGAGACGGACAAAATCTTAGCGCTATAATCAACAATCAGTTTGGTACAATTAATACTGCTGTAAGCGCACTTAACGAGAGTTTCTCTGACCAGATTACTCAGGACAATAACAAAATGCTTACTGCTTATGACGCCATGCAACAAAATGTAGTTTACCTTAAACTGGATATGATGCAGGCTCTTAATATTACCATTGACTATGTAGATGGTGACGGTGATTAATAATGACATCACATATAAAATCATATCTAAACTCATACACTGATGCTGCAACACTGGCCTTTTACAGGCTGGTGTTCGGTTTTATGATGCTGTTAGGACTTATACGTTTTGCATCATACGGATGGATAGATAAGTTTTATATACAACCTTCCTTTCATTTTACCTATTACGGATTTAGCTGGGTCAAGCCCATAGGCATTTACACTTATGGTATTTTTATACTGTGTGCCCTGGCGGCAATTGGAGTGGCAATTGGCTACAGGTACAGGCTTTCGGCAATTGTTTTCTTTCTAAGCTTTACTTACATAGAGCTTATGGACAAAACAACCTACCTTAACCACTACTATTTTATATCTATAGTAAGTTTTGTAATGATATTTTTACCGGCAGCATCGTGCTTTTCAGTTGATGCTTATAAAAACCCAAAACGTGCCTTTTCAGAAATACCACGCTGGACAGTAGATATTTTAAAGCTGCTACTTGCCATAGTATATTTTTATGCCGGATTGGCGAAACTTAATTCCGACTGGCTTTTACGAGCCATGCCATTAAAGATATGGCTATCAGGTCATGCCGAACTTCCGCTAATTGGTCCGCTTATGCTTAAAAACTGGATACACTATTTCTTTAGTTGGTTTGGTGCTATATATGACTTGGGTATTGTATTCCTGCTTATAAATAAAAGGTTCAGATTAATAGGTTTTGCCTTCGTGGTTGCTTTCCACCTGCTTACGGCACTGTTGTTCCCTATTGGTATGTTCCCTTATGTGATGATTGTTTCTACACTGATATTCTTTAGTAGTGACTTTCATAAAAAATGCCTGGCAATACTAAGCAAAGCTTTAAAGCTTCCGTCAATAGTGATTGACAGTACAAAAAAATACATTCCGCGTTTCAGGCCACTATATAATTTGACTATTATATCGCTTTCCCTGTTACTACTGTTTCAGCTAGCCTTTCCGTTTAGGTATTTATGTTATCCGGGAGAGCTTTTCTGGACCGAAGAGGGATTCAGGTTTTCATGGAGGGTAATGCTTATGGAAAAAGCGGGTTACGCTCAGTTTATAGTTACCGACTCCAAAACCGGAAAAAGCATTTATGTAAATAACGAAGATTTCCTTACCCGTTTTCAGGAAAAACAAATGTCTTTCCAACCCGATTTTATACTGGAATATGCACATTACCTGCACGACCATTATGAAAAGGAAGGAATGACAAACCCTGAAGTAAGGGTAAATTGCCATGTGGCACTTAACGGAAGGCTAAGCCGACCATATATTGATCCAAAAATAAATTTAGCAGATAAAAATGAATCATTCAAGCACAAAGACTGGATATTACCTTTTGAAGAAACTATTTGGGGGCTATAGCCTGTTGTTGCTATTGCTGCCGGTATTTGCTCTGGCACAAAATACCATTACTGGAAAAGTAGTTTCTGATAAAGGAGACGCTATACCTTATGTGGATATTTTTAATAAAACCGCAAACAGTTCTTTGTCAACTAACGGGAAAGGTGTTTTTAAAATAAACGCCTCTACCCCTCAAACCCTTGTATTTTATACTGATGGTTATATGCTTATTGAGCAGACTTTATCTCCGTCCCCAAGCGAAACTGTTGTTACCCTACAAAAAATAATTGACCTTGATGAACTGGTTATACAGCAGGAAAAGTTCTATTCGCTTAATAAAATGAAGGATATAGATGGTACAGCCATTTATGCCGGAAGAAAAACAGAGGTTATAAGTGTTGAAAAAATCACTGCTAATAAAGCCACTAACAATACACGCCAAATTTATGCACAAATTGCGGGACTTACCATTAACGAAAACTCCGATGGTGGTTTGCAGCTTAGTATTGGAGGACGCGGACTAAACCCTAACCGTACCTCTAACTTCAATACCCGTCAAAACGGATATGATATAAGTGCCGATGTTTTAGGTTATCCCGAAAGTTACTACACTCCTCCTACCGAGGCTTTAGCCGAGATTCAGGTAATACGCGGTGCTGCTGCATTACAGTACGGAACACAGTTTGGCGGACTGGTGAACTTTAAGTTCAAAGCACCATCAGGCAAACCAATTGAGGTGGTTACACGCAATACCGTAGGTTCATATAACCTGCTTACTAACTTTACCAGCCTTAGTGGTACAACAGGTAAATTTAGTTACTACACCTTCTTTAACTATAAGCAGGGAGATGGTTTTAGACCTAATTCTAACTTTAACAGCCGTAACTTTTTTGCTAACCTGAACTATCAGTTTACTGAAAAAACATCAATTCATTTTGATTATACCATGTTTGATTATCTGGCCAAACAACCCGGTGGATTAAGTGATTATATGTTTTATCAGGATATGTTTCAAAGTAACAGAAACAGAAACTGGTTTGATGTAAACTGGAATCTTTTCGCATTAAGATTAAACCATCACTTTACCGACAAGTCCCAGTTCTCATTACAACTGTTTGGACTTGATGCCAGCCGTAATGCATTAGGTTTTCGTTCAAACAGGGTAGCAAACCCTGATATTGAAGGAACAGAAAGAGACCTGCTTAAAGGAGATTTTGTAAACTGGGGTGCCGAGGCTCGTTTTTTACAACAATATGATATTAATGGTAATAGCAGTGCATTACTTATTGGTGCCAAGTACTATCAGGCGAGAAATACAGGTTCTCAGGGACCGGGAAGTTCTGGCAGTGACCCCGATTTTGACTATGCTTTTAATGAGTTCCCTAACTATGCTAATCAAAACGATTATGTGTATCCAAACCTTAATATTGCCTTTTTTGCCGAAAACATGTTCAGGTTATCACCAAAATTCACATTAACACCGGGGATTAGAGTTGAAAATATCCGTACAAAAGCAGACGGATATTACAGAATAATAAATAAAGATTTGGCAGGTAATATAATTTTAGACGAAACAAATCAGGAAAATGTAACCAAACAAAGAGGGTTTATCCTTCTAGGACTGGCAGCAAGTTATAAGCCTAATAACATGGTTGAGTTTTATGGTAATTTAGCTCAAAACTATAGGTCGGTTACTTTTAACGATATTAGAAATACTACACCAAGCCAGACTATTGACCCGAATATTACAGATGAAAAAGGATATACTTCCGATATAGGCGTTAGAGGAAAATTAGCTGATAAGTTATCTTATGATGCCAGTATATTTGGTTTGTATTATAATGATAAAATTGGTGAATATCCTACATTTATAAATCGAAAATATACACGTTACAGAAGCAATGTAGGAACGGCGATAACATATGGTTTTGAAACATTATTAGACTGGAACATTACAAATACTTTTTTTAAAGGAAGTAAATTTAAATGGAACGTGTTTACCAACACCTCAATAACAGGATCTGAATACTTAAAATCTGAAGTACCAAATATTGAAGGTAACAGTGTTGAGTTTGTACCACTTGTAAACCTAAAGGCTGGCTCAGGACTTAGATATAAAAACTTTACCTGTAATATCCAGTTAACCTATCTTTCATCTCAATTTACCGACGCTATAAACAGTACTTCAGGAAAAGATGACAACACATACGGAATTTTTGGAGAAATACCATCGTACTATGTTGCCGATATATCTGCTTCCTACCAATGGAAAATGCTGAAACTGGAAGCCGGTATAAATAACTTTACAAATAACTATTATTTTACCCGCAGGGCTACCGGATACCCGGGGCCGGGTATTATCCCTTCTGACCCTAGAGTGTTTTATACCACACTGGAAATAAAGTTCTAAAAATAGCAAACGCCCGGACCAAAAACCGGGCGTTACCAATCAAAACCAATAAAAAAACATTATGAAAAAGTTTTATTCCTCCTTATCTGTAATGTAGGGTGATTTGCCCTAACTGCCCTATGAGGCTAAATGAATTAAATACCGATACTTTTGCATTACGGGCATAAATCCATCTGTCAAGTGGTTTTTCATACCACATTTGTTTTACGGTATAACCACCGTATATCTTTTTAAGCCGTAGTAATATCTCTACATCAAACAGGCTTTTTGTTAGAAACCTTTTACCAAAAGCCAGCTCTACCACATCGCTCGACATTATTTTTACTCCGCATTGCGCATCCCTAAAATCAAGCCCGAACACTTTGCGCATGGTAAAATTTATTACCCTGTTTAAAAACTTTCTTGTAGGTTCTGTAGAGATATCGGCTCCCATTCTACTTATCCTGCAACCGCTAACCACCTTAAACTTTGAGTGTGTTATTGTTTTTACCAAATCACTAAAGTCCTGGAAGTTTGTAGATAGGTCGGCATCCATAAAGCCTATATAATCAAACTGCTTTTGTTTTTCAAGACTCATCATACCAAGGCGTATTGCCTCTGCCCTCCCTACATTCTTCTTACAGTTATATATACTTATACGGCCTTTGTTTTCCTTTTGTATATCCCTTAGCACTTCTAGTGTACCATCGGTACTGCCATCGTTTACAAAACACAGGTGATATCCAAGGTTTTTAAATACAAAATTTCTAAACTCATCACTTAACAGCCAGGTTTCTTCGTTATAACAAGGTATAACCACACCAACACAACTGTTTTGTATGTATCTGTTGTTATTGCCTGCTGTAAGCTCTGTTTGTCCTCCTATGAGTCTTTTTACCCTTATACCTATCTCTTTAAGGCTTAAAGGTTTTTTCATATACTCATTAGCTCCAAGCTCAAAACCTTTTTCTATAATATCATCATCTGTATTACCGGTTAATATCATTACCGGAGTATTGTGTTCTTTAATGAACCTTATATATTTTAAAACCTCTAATCCCGACGATTTATCATTTATCTCGGCTAATGTATTCTCAAGAGAATGCTGATCTGCAGTAACCGACATATTAATATCAATAATCGCTAAATCAGGCTTATGGATATCATAGTACTGAACTGCGTCAAAAATATTATCGGCGCTTATCACTTCATATCCTAAATCGGTCAGTGTTTTTTGAAGAGACAATAATACCAGTTGTTGATCATCCATTATTAATATTTTCATTTCGTGTGCTTTAGTGATTTTGATATACCAAAGTTATATTAGTACCATAAGTTTTTAGGTCAAATTTAGACAGCGCGTAATTTGGTGTCGACGAACTGCTTATTTTTATCGATTTACTACTTCATTAAATGCATAAAAAAACCCCAGTGACTGTTACATCAAAGGGGCCTCGCTTTAAAAAAAAATAGACATTAGTAAAGCTAACATTAAACATTAATGTTTTTGGTATTTCATCAGGCTATCATCGGTATTATGGCGGGGATCACAGCTACATAATCAAATATGTTGCTTAATCATATCGCAAAGATGTAAAGTATTAAAAAGTGTTTGAGGCAATTTTCGATGAATGGCATTTTTGTTTAGATGAAACAAAAAACCCTACTGATAATTTAACTCGAAAGTGCTATAAAAAAACAACCATCCCGGAGTGTTAAATACCTAAATCCTCCGAGATGGTCAAACTAGCTAAAAAAAGAATTAATATAAAAATATTACTCAACTAAACCCTTGGAATTACCTGAGGTCATATTGTGTAAAGTAATTAGAGGATTAAAAATTGCCCCACATAATCCTTAATTATCTTTACAGCACCTGTACAAGAATCCCTAAAAGAGTTGCAGCAAAGCTATAGCTAATTATGACCATTGTAAAACTTAAAACTTTAAATATTATGGAATTTTCCCTGATTTTAAAAGAAAAAAAATAAACATAAAAACCTAAAAAACAACAAGTTAAATAACAAAAATACAATTTACTGCTCTTTATTAATCTGTTCCTTTTTTTTGTTTAATTTTTTCTTTTTTTTGACAATTTTGTAAGCCAAATAAGACATGATTGCAATAAAAACCAGTATTGCTCCCAGTAATATGAAGATGAATTTACTTTTTGTTTCCTTTTGTGACTTCTCTTTTTCTTCAGACAAACCATTAACCACAGTGTTTAAGGATTTCTTCTCTTCAGCAATTATCCTTTTTGTTTCTTCAAAATAAAGCCTACTGTAATACTCATAATTTTGAGTATCTTTTATGGCTTTATAATTTTCAGATAGTTGCTTGTAAACTTCCTTTTTTATAGAGAGGTCATTCATTTCCTCTAAATCGGCATTTACTTCCTTTAGAATGGTAATTGCTTTTTCATTTTCATTTTCCTGTTTATAAATTCTGGAAAGCCCCATTTTAGCATATGCCAGGCTATGCCCAGAATTTACTTCAAGAGAATACTTTATTGCCTCTTTAAAATTAAATTCGGCAGCATTAAAATTATTTATTTCAATATAACAATCGGCAATATTATTATGTGCTATGGCGACACTTACCATATTAATTTTTTTGGACACATATTTCTTATATACACTTGCTGCCTCTTTAAAGTAAGGCAATGCATACTCACACCCCAGACTTGTGCGCTGTATAAGCCCCTTAACAATAAGTATGTTTCCCCCAAGATATTTTAAGGAATCAGGAATTTCTTCAGTTTTAAAAACCTCCTCAGCTTCGTTAATATATAATAATGCCTTATCATCAAGTCCAAGCCTCCTGTACTGCCCCCCAATAAAGCCCGATACCTGTAACCTGTTTACCGGACTCCCCTTTTCATCGGCTATTTTTTTGGCTTTTAGAGCCGTTTCCATTACCGCGTCGTGATTTTTTAAAACAGCATAGGCATTTGCCGAAGTTAGCAAATAGCTAATTTGCATTGAAGGATCTGTAATTAAAGGGTAAACTTCCTCAACCCGACTTATTGCTTCCTTAGGGTTGTTATACACCATAAGATTAAGCTCTGTTTTAAGACTGTCAAGATTTACCTGTGCTGTTGCATAGCTAAATACAAACAGCAGGCAAATAATTAATTTAACTTTTTGCAAGGTGATTTTATTCATGGGCAATACTAAAATAAATCCCGTACAAGGTACTTATTATTTTAAGCAGACTCCTTTTCTTTATCTATTTTCTTTTTAAGAAAGTTTATAAACTGTTTTGGGGTTAAATCTGTAACCGATTTAAACACTACAGTGAATGCGCTGTGTGAAGAAAAACCACAAATTTCTGCCAGGTAACTTACCTTATAAGTAAGGTATTTTTTATCAGACTGCATCAGGGCTACTATATAATTAATGCGTAAATCATTTATATAGGCATTGAAGTTTTTACCTTTATTATTATTAATAATATCTGACAGGTATTTTGAATTGGTTTTAACTCTCTTTGCCAAAAGTTGCAATGACATATTAGGATTAGTAAACTCATCTCCCCTTTCAAACTCTTTAAGCTTTTCCAGTACAGCCTGCTCTGTTTTTTCTGATATAGCCAGTACTTTTCCCTCAACTTTAGTTGTTACTTCATCTGCAGACAATGCAAAATCAGTACTAACTTTAGTAGCTTCAATTCTGGACAACAGTTTTTCAAACTTATTATATTCGTCATCCAGTTTTTTGTTATACACAAAATAGGCTATAAATACAATCGCAAAAACCAGTAACATACCAACAAACATAGTGGTGTATCTGGACATATCCTTATTAATAACGATATTTTGTTCTTTTTCTATTTCAATTATCAGAGTGTTTCTGGCATCACGCTCCTTCCAGATAAGCGCTGTAGAGACTTCTTTATGCTTTAAGGAACTTTCACTATACAACTCCTTATTATCAGTTTTTAAATATAATTCCGAAAGATTTTGGTACACATCTGCTTTTACCCACGACTCAATTACATTACAGGCCAGTGCTGCCTCAAAAGCAGCCTGCGCCACATCATACTGATTGTTTTTAATAGCTATTTGCCCCATACCATTATAGACACAAGCCGCTATTGATGAAAACTCAAATCCTATTTCTTTTAAAATATCAATACATTTTTGATAATGGTTTGCTGCTGCTACATAATCAGATGCTAAAAAAGATGCATTAGCAAGCGCCTTTCTCACTTTTGCTTTTAAAACAGGATGATTCTTCTTACCGTTTTCCAATATCTTATTAGCCGATGAAAGTACATTAATAGCCTCACTATATTGTTTGGACTTAATTAATACACCGGCTTTTTCATATAAAATTTTGGTCTCAATCACTGTTTTAGCATCTGCATCCTCTATATGTGTTAGCTGTTCTTCTGCTCTTGCAATATATGATGACGCCCTGTCTTCAATACCAAAAAAACGGCAACGGGAAGAAATGGTAATATATACCAAACTTTTAAGGGAATAATCATCGTCGGAATCCGCTAAAAAATTAGCCTTAAAAAGAGACTCAATACTTTCACTGAAATCATCAGTAAGAAATTTACTTTCAGAAAGCAGGTAGTAGGCCTTTACCTTGTCTGCATTTGTTTTAGCATTTTTAAGAAGATATTCGGCCGTCTTGATACTTTGTACAGGATTATTGTAGTAACCATTACTATTTTCCGTAAAAATCTTTTCAGTATCAGTGACAATCTGAGCTATGGTAGTTTCTGAAAAGAATAACAAACAAGCAAATGATATAATAAACCTTACAACCATAAATATCAATTTCTCCTGCAAAGATAAACTTTTGTAAAAATGTTAAAGTCGATTTTTTATGTCTTTAGAAAACTTTAATACAGTAATCGTTCTTATATCAGAAAGATATTATTTTGAAGTATTTATATTCTTAACAAATTCAAGTATTTGCTTTATATCTAAAACAAGATCCGGACTCATATTCTCTATCGCATACTCCGGCATATAAGCCACCTCGGCACTATCGGGTTTTTGTACTACTGTTATCCCTCCCGATTCTTTTATAGCCTGAAGTCCTGCAGTACCATCTGCATTTGCTCCCGAGAGTAATATAGCTGCAAGTGAAGATCCGTAAATATCGGCCGCCGACTCAAAAGCAACATCAATACTGGGACGACTGTAATTTACCTTTTCAGATATGTCTAACGATATGGTTTCGTCTTTTTCAAAAAGCAGATGATAGTCAGACGGAGCTATGTATATGTATCCAGGTTCTACCGGAACCTTGTCTTCCACTTCCATAATAGGGATGGGAGTTTTTATGGATATGAGGTTTTCCAATAAATTATCCTCACCGCTTTTGCGGTGTAGCACTATTATAAGGGCAAAAGAATTAAGTTGCTCCAGTTTGGGGAGTACTTCTATAAGTACTTCAAGACTTCCGGCCGAACCTCCTATAAGTAGCGCCTTACATCCTGAAATTATTTTACTTTCTTCCATATCTTCTCCCTGTTAAGTTGCTGAAATTTATCCTGAACGGTAGAAAACTTAATGGTTTCCTTAGTACCCAATGCCAAATAACCTAAGTATGATAAGCTACTGTCAAACAATCTTAGCACTCTATCCTGCAAATGCTTATCAAAGTAAATAAGCACATTACGGCACATTATTAAGTCAAACTCATTAAACGAAGCATCTGAAACCAGATTGTGTTGCGAAAACACCATTTTTTCGTTTAATTCACAACTAAACTTCGCCAGTCCATAGTTTGCCGTATAATAATCGGAAAAATCTTCACTACCTCCCGAAAGCCTGTAATTTTCTGCATACTGCTTAATCATCCTTAGCGGAAACAAACCTTTTTTTGCTGTATCTAAAACAACCGAATTTATATCTGTTGCATACAGTAATGATTTGTGCAGTAAGTTGGCTTCCTTAAGTAATATTGCCATAGAGTATACCTCTTCCCCTGTTGAACAGCCGGCATGCCATATCCTTATAAAAGGTTTAGTAGCCAGTACCGGTACAATTTCTTCACGCAGCAATTTGTAAAACGAAGGGTCCCTGAACATCTCGGTAACATTAACCGTTATCTCCTCGACCAAATGTTTTACATACCCCTCTTCACTCCTTATTTTAGAAAGCACATCAGAAAAACGGGATATCCCATCTATCTGGTACAACCTTTCTACACGCCTTTTTAAAGAAGCTTTAGAGTAGCCACTAAAGTCGTAACCATAATATTCAAACACCTCATTTATCAAAACTTCAAGTTCACGGTCACTAATCATACAGTTTTATATGGTATTTAATAAAAGTAATAATTTATCTACATCAATAGGTTTGGAAATATAGGCATCAGCCCCCGCTTCAAGACATTTTTCCCTATCGCCTGCCATAGCCTGTGCCGTAACCGAAACTACCGGTAATAACTGCCTGTGTGGTATTTCCTTTATAAGCGGTATAGCCTCATAACCATCCATATCGGGCATCATCATATCAATTAATACAACATCTACCCCGGTATTGCCCTTTAGCATTTCTATCGCCTCTTCGGCTCCGCCGCAGGACATACACTCAAACGACTTGGCCTTTAACGTTGCCGTTAATGCAAAAATATTTCTGGCATCGTCGTCTATTATTAAAACTTTTTTACTCATTAGTTTTGTTTTATCAGGCTTTATCGTAAAGCCATACCCTTAATAATGAAAGTAGCTGATCTACATCTACCGGCTTGGTTATATAATCAGAAGCTCCTGCATTGATACATTTTTCCCTGTCTCCCGTCATGGCTTTTGCCGTAACGGCAATAACCGGAAGGTCTTTAATATTTTTGGTTTGCCTTATTCGGGTAGCTGTTTCATAGCCATCCATATTAGGCATCATCATATCCAGTAGTACTATATCTACATCAGGGCGCTCTTCTAAAACCTTAAGTGCTTCCTTACCGTCTATAGCCGTTAATACATTCATTTTAAGCACTTCAAGCGCTTTGGTTAGCGAATAAATATTTCGTACATCATCATCTACCACAAGCACCGTTTTACCATTAAGGATATTATTGAGTGTATTAAAGTTTTTGTTCTTTTTATTATTTCCCTTTTTGTTTTGCTCCACTAGGTGAAGGAAAAGCGAAACCTCATCCAGCATTCGCTGATACGAATGGGCCGTTTTTATCACTATGGAGTCGGCATACTTTTTAATTTTAAGTTCCTCTTTCATAGAAAGGCTCTTACCTGTAAACACAATAACCGGAATATTATCAAGCGACTCGTTTTTCACATTTTCAAGCAGTTCATAGGCCTGTTTGTCGGGAACTCCCATATCAAGTATTACACAGTCTACATTAGCGCCCTGTAATGCAGTAACACCATCATTCACTTCACTCTTAATCTCTGATTTTATATCATTGGTTTCAAGGAAGTAAGCCAGGGCTTTTGCGTGTTTAGGGTTATCTTCTATGATTAGTACTTTTTGCGAATCCCTGTTTACAATGTGTTCAATTTTCCTGAAAACATCAGGTATCTGTTCATAAGCTACAGGCTTGTCCAAAAAGTTTACAGCACCTTTTAAAAGGCTTTCCTGCTTCACTTTGTAAGACGACATTATGTGTACCGGGATATGCTTGGTAAGTACATTGTTTTTTAACTCTTCCATTACTTCCCAGCCGCTTTTTATCGGAAGCTGAATATCCAGTAATACTCCTATAGGTTTGTATTTTAATGCCAGGTTAAGTGCCTCATCTCCCCTAACCGATACTACTCCTTTATAACCTCGCTGATGGGTAAACTCCAGTAATGACTTGGCGAAATTAGTATCATCTTCCACAATAAGTATCACCTTATCGCCATCGTTTACCTCATCCCTGTCATCGGGTACATCATCTGGTATTACAGGGCTTACATACTTATCTTCAATCACTGGTTTAGCAGTTGTCTCTGTCAGTTCTTCTATTTTTTCTTTAGCAGCTACCATAGTTGGCTTGGTAACGATTAGCCTGCCGGATGCCGCACCCAGCACAGGTATGGTAAGTGTAAACTCACTACCTTTATTAATATCACTAACCAAAGTAATTTCACCACCCAGCAGTTTTGCCAGTTCCCTACTAATAGAAAGCCCCAGCCCGGTACCGCCATATTTACGTTTGGTAGAACCATCGGCCTGTTGGAATGCTTCAAAAATAAGGGGTTGTTTTTCACGCGGTATACCTATACCTGTATCTTTCACAGTGAAAGATACTAACTTATCATTATCCTTAACCTTTTTGATTTGCAGGGTTACCGAACCTTCTGCCGTAAACTTAATGGCGTTAGAAATAAGGTTCTTTAATATCTGATCCAGTCGCATTTTGTCTGTTTTCACCACCAGTGGAGCATCTTTATCATCTATAAGGAACTCTATATTCTTTTCTTTAGCTACTTCGGCAAAAAGATTTTTTAACCCTTCGTTAATTTCCCTAACCGAAACATCCAGAAACTCAACTTCCATTTTACCTGCCTCGATTTTAGAAAGATCTAAAATCTCATCAATCAGCCCCAACAGTCCGTTACCTGAACTTTGTATAACCTTCGCAAACTCTATTTGCTCATCGGTCATATTCTTATCATTATTTTCAGAAAGCAGTCTGCTTAAAAGCAATATTGAGTTAAGCGGTGTGCGAAGCTCATGTGACATGTTTGCCAGGAATTCCGACTTGTATCTTGTACTAAGTTCAAGGTCTTCGGTTTTCTTCTGAATTTCCATATTCCTTTCTTCCAGTAACGTACTTCTTTCGGCAAGTTCCTCATTGGTTTGCTGAAGTTCTTCCTGCTGTACCCTTAGCTCTTCTTCTGACGCCTGAAGTTTAGAGGTTTGTGCCTCCAGTTCGGCATTAATGTTTTCCAGTTCACTGTGCTGAATAATAAGCTCTTCCGACTGTGCCTGTGTTTCTTCCAGTAGTTCCTGTATTCTCTGCCTGTTTTGAGATGCCTTAATCGCTATACCAATATTATTGGCTACCGATTTTAAAAACTCCATATCACGAGAAGTAAATTCGTTTACCGAAGCCAGTTCGGCTACCCCTATAACTTTATCATCCACTAACGGAACAGCAACTACATGCTTAGGCTTAACTTCGCCTAAGGCATAGGAAATGGTAATATCGTTTTCCGACAGTGATTTAAGTTCTAGTACTTTGCCCGATGTTACTGCCTGCCCGGTAATACCTTGGCCTACATTAAGTCGGTCTCTTTTACTACCTCCATAACTATAACCCGATATCATGTACAACTCCTCACCTTCACACAGGTAGATAACACCTGCTGCTCCTTCTGTATATTCGGCTATATATTCTATTATATCATTGGTAAGTTCTTCCAGTGTTTTCTCACCAATCATTACCTCGTTAAGTTCGGCAACACCTGCCTGTAGCCACTCCTTATCAGAAAGAGATTTAAATGAGCTGTTTAGTGAGCGTGCCATATTATTAAGTGAATAGGCTACCGTACCTAGGGCATCTTTCTCACTATCGTCTACTTCTATCTCATAATTCCCCTGAGCAATTTGTGAAGCAATATCACTAATAACACGTATCCTTTCGGCCATTATAACGTCCTTATTCCTAAGCTCCTTGTGCAGTTTAGCCCTCTCATTATAATCTTTAAGAATGCGCATAAAAAAGGAAATACTTATTAAAAGTGCAAGGATAGCTGCAACAACAATCAATATAGTACTGGTTGAACCATAAGTTTCGGCAGTGGCATTACGTTGTTTTAAAAGCTCCAGTTCCTGACTCTCCATACGTTTTAAAATAACACGCATGCGATCCATAAGTTTTTTACCCTGATCCAAGTCACCAGATAGTGTGGTTTCTCCTCTTGTTTTTTCTTTTATCAGGCTTTGCAGATAATCAAAAAACTCGCTTCTTAACGGTTTCAGTTCCTGCAGGCTTTGTTGCTGTAAAGGATTATCTGCCGTTAGTTTTGTAATGTTTTCAAATATATTATTTGAGTTAATCTCAGCATTGGTATACTGCTCTAAAAAACTTTGCTTACCCGATACCAAAAAGCCTCTTACACTGGTTTGGGCATCTATCAAAACCGTAGCACCATCATTAATATTATAAATAACTTCCTGAGTATGGTTTACATTACCGTTACTTTTTAGTAAGCTGGTAATACTCACATATGATGCTACCGAACTCACTATTAGTATAAAGAGTGAAAGCCCAAAAAAAATTCCAAGATTCCGTTTAAAATTACTATCCATATTATTACTGTTATAACGGTAGCACAATTAAAAAAGTAGCCCCTTGACCCGGAGTACTTTTTGCAGATATGAGTCCGTTATGTTTTTCGATTATTTTTTTAGCTATGGCAAGGCCTATACCTGTGCCTTCATATTTTTTTCGGTCGTTAAGACTCTGGAAAATAATAAATATCTTATCCAAATACTGTTCATCAAAACCAATCCCGTTATCTCTTACCGTAATACGGCAATAAGTCCCGTTAGCATCTGCCGGAGCATCAATATGCTTATCGGCTATTATCTCTCCGGTTATTTGTATAACAGGACTAACATCCTTTTTAGTAAACTTTAGCGAGTTACTAAGCAGGTTTTGAAACACCTGCCTCAACTGGCTTGGTACGCCTGTAACCTTAGGTAAATCCTTTTTAATTACAATAGCATTGCCTTCTTCAATAAGATAGTCCAAATCAGTAACCACCTCATCTACCACTGCATTAACATCAGTCTGCTCAGGTGCCACATCAGATGAGAGCCTTGAATAATCCAGCAAATCGGTAATCAGTTTAGACATCCTCTGGGCTGCTCTAACTGTTCGATCAACATAATCCAAAGCCTTTTCATCATCTGTAAGATAGCGTTCCTTTATCATTTTGATAAACATTTCTATCTTACGTATAGGCTCTTTCAAGTCGTGCGAAACCACCCATGAGAACTGTTGCAGTTCGTGATTTCTAAATTCCAGTTCTTCGTTCTTCTTAATAAGCTCCCTGGTTCTTTCCTCCACTTTTGCTTCAAGGTTTTCCTCGGCCGCCTTTCTTATTTCAACCTCTTTAGAAAGTATGTCTCTAATATTTTTGAGTTCGGTTTTCTGTTCAGATAATTTAAGGAAAGTCTTTACTTTGAGTATAAGTAAATCAGGATCTACCGGTTTAGTGATATAATCCACCCCTCCGGTTTCATACCCCTTAGAAATAAACCTTTTTTGTTTGTTTACTGCCGAAAGGAATATTACGGGAATATCTTTTGTCCTGTTACTACCGGCAAGAATCTCGGCTACTTCAAAGCCATCCATACCCGGCATTTGTACATCAAGTATTATTAAGGAATAATTTTGTTTGAGTATCTTTTTTAAGGCTTCCTCGCCCGATTGGGCTGTATCTACCTGTAAATTGTGGACCTCAAGAGTTTTTCTCAGCGCCAAAAGATTCTCAGATAAATCGTCTACAATTAATATCATCGTATAAAAAGACTCTGTGAGGCAAGAGCTGTTTTTGGGGTTTTAAAATTGTTTTAAGAAAACAGTCTGGATATTTTTTAGCCTAAAAAACTGCCTCTTTTTGATTATTGATGCCCAAATTTAGGAAAACACAAACAGAACAGGTTTGGTGTTAGGTTTTTTTTTACAATACTTTACCTACAAAACAACACTTTATAACTAAAAGTGTAAAATATCTAAAAACCCTACACTAAAAACTATCGTATATACGCTCCGAAAAAAGCTGCCCCAAACACCGAAAAAAACACAAAATTGCCCGTGGAGGCTTGTTATTTCAAAAGAAAATTTTACATTTATTAAATAATATCCCCACTAAACAACACACTATGCTGCAATCCTCTTCTGCTCTACAAAAAGAGTTTAATGATATACTGCTAAAAGATCTCTCACTGTTTAATTGGTTAACCAAAGAATCCCTTGATGGTATATGGTTTTGTGACCTTGAACATCAGGGACATTTCTGGATAAATGACACCTTTTGGAAAACCATAGGTCATTCTAAACCCGAAGACAAAGATGTTTTTGACCGTTGGAGTATGGCTATAAATACCTTTGATAAAAACAGGACATTAACCTTAATAAGGCAATGCAAAGAAAAACCTGAAAAAGGTTTCAACGGTATTTTTGCCTATAGCGACAGTGACAATAATGAAGTTATATTACACTCTAAAGGAAAGGTTATTTATGATGAGAATGATAAGCCTATAAGACTGATTATAAAACATTACAAGGAACGTAACCTTAATCAGGAAAAACTTTTAAGTAAGATTAAAAAGCTTAAAAAGCTTAAAAATATATTTTATACTACAAGTAAAGTTGCTAAAATTGGTGGTTGGGAAGTTGATTTAACCAATAATAATATATTTTGGACAAAAGCTACAAAACAAATCCATGAAGTTAGTAAAGATTATATACCTGAAATAGAAACTGCAATTAACTTCTATGAGGAAGGCTGGAGCAGAGACAGGATAATAGAGCTTTTTACTGCTGCAGTAGAACAGGGAGAACCATTTGATGCTGAATTAAAAATAATATCAGCAAAAGGAAATCCTATATGGATTAGAACAATGGGAAAACCTATTTATGAAAACGGAAGTGTAGTTAAGATATATGGTGCTTTCCAGAATATATCAGTAAGAAAAAAACAGGAAGCTATCTACAAAGAGGCAAAGGAAAGGTTTGAAAAAATATTTAACCATTCTTCCATTGGTATGGTACTGGTAGGTGTAAACGGAAAAATTATTAATATAAATCCTGCTACCATACAAATTTTTGGGTTTAGTAAAGCTGATATGCCAAATATAGTACAAAACTATACTTATAAAGATCTTATACACCCTGACGATCTTCAAACAGCTAATGAATACAGACAAAGACTTATAAACGAAGAGATTGACCATTATACACTTGTAAGCCGTTATTATAAAGCTAATGGAGAACTCATGCTGGGCAAAGTTAATGCAACTTTTGTTAAATCGACAGATGACTCTGAAAGTATGATTATTAGCCATATAGAAGATATTACTTCACAAAAAAAACTGGAAGATCAGGCTCTTGAAAATTCGCTGCGCTTTAAAAGTGCGTTTGAATACTCCCCTAATGGTATGGCACTAGTGGGGCTGGATGGAAAATGGCTTATGGTTAACAAAAGTCTTTGTAATATGCTAGGCTACTCTAAAGATGAGTTTGTCACCCTTAATTTTCAGGATATTACCTATAAAACTGATCTTGATGCCGATTTAAGGTTGCTTAAGGAAACTCTTGAAGGAAAAAAGGACAATTATAGTTTGGAAAAACGATACATTCACAAAAACGGCAGTATAGTATACGGTTTACTTAATGTATCGCTAATAAGAGATGAGAAAAACGAACCACTGTATTTTGTTTCTCAAATAAACGATATTACAAAAAGGGTTAAGGCCAAAGAAGAACTTCAAAACAGCCTACTGGAACTTGAAGGACTTTTAGGTGCTACAACACAAGTATCTATAATTGAAACCGACCTTTTTGGCTATGTAAGAAAGTTTAATAAAGGAGCCGAAAACCTGTTGGGCTACATAGCCGAAGATGTTATAGGAACCTTTAATGTTGGTGCTATTCACGACACAAAAGAGATTGAAGAGCGCGGTAAAGTGCTTTCAAAGCAATACAATCAAAACATTGAAGGCTTTGATGTTTTTGTACACAAAGCTAACTTAGGGGATTATGACTCACATGAGTGGACTTATATAAAGAAAGATGGCAGCAGGTTTCCGGTACAACTGGTGGTAACTGCCATTAGAAATAAGTATGATGAAGTTACCGGATATGTAGGTATAGCTACCGATATTACCCAGCTTAAGGAAATGGAAGCTTCTATTTTGAAAGAAAAACAAAAAGCGGTAGCAGCCAATAAATCCAAATCAGAATTCCTGGCTAACATGTCGCATGAAATCCGTACACCATTGAACGGTGTTATAGGGTTTACCGACCTGTTAATGAAAACCGACCTGAATGAAACGCAAAGGAAGTACATGCAAATGGTTAATACTTCGGCACATTCATTACTGGATCTTATAAACGATATTCTGGACTTCTCTAAAATCGAAGCCGGAAAACTGGAACTTAATGAAGATAAAACCGACTTGGTTGAACTATGTTCACAAACGGTTGACATCATTAAGCATGAGGCTCACGAAAAAGGGCTGGAACTACTGCTTGACATTTCTCCAAAAGTACAACGTTTTATCTATGCCGACTCGGTTAGGTTAAGGCAAATTTTAGTAAACCTGCTGGGTAATGCCATCAAGTTTACCGAAAAAGGTGAAGTGGAACTTAAAATTAGAAATAAGAAAATAGAAAACGACGATGACGAAATGATGTTTGAGTTTTCTATTCGTGATACAGGTATAGGCATTGCACCTCATAACCTGCAAAAAATATTCAATGCCTTTGATCAGGAAGACTCCTCCACTACCCGTAAATATGGTGGTACAGGGCTTGGACTAACCATTAGCAACAGGCTACTGGAACTTATGGACAGCCGCCTTGAGGTTGATAGCGAACTGAATAAGGGAAGTGTATTCTCTTTTAAAGTGAAGTTTAAAACCGAAGTAGGTGAAAACTTCCCTGAAAAGAATACCGAACTGGTAAACAATGTTCTTATTGTAGATGATAACGAGAACAACCTTACCATATTAAGGGATATGCTTGCCTTTGGTAAAGTAAATTCGGTTAGTGCCATAAACGGTATTAAGGCGCTTGAAATTCTTGAAAAAGAAAACAACTTTGACCTTGCTATTATTGACTTTAATATGCCATACCTAAACGGTTTAGAGCTTATAACACATATTAGAAAAAAACTACACATAACTAAAGAGAAACTCCCTATAATACTGTTACACAGTTCGGTTATCGATAATAAGTCGTTACAAATGTGTAAAGACATGGATGTTAGGTTTGAGGTTACAAAACCTATAAGGATAGACCAGTTATTTGAATTTATCAATCATATAAATGATGATGAGGAAACAACTTTTAATGAGATTGTAGCAACTGGTAACAAGCGTGAAGACCAAACCATTAATATACTTATTGCCGAAGATAATCCGGTAAACCAGTTCTTGGCAAAAACCATTATCCAAAAGGTATTACCTAAAGCTAATATTGTAGTGGCTGAAGACGGAGAAAAAGCGGTTAAAATATACCGAAGCATGCCTTTAGACCTTATTTTTATGGATATACAAATGCCGGTTATGAGTGGTTTTGATGCTACAAAAAAAATACGATCTCTGGAAGATAGCGACACCCACATCCCTATCATCGCGCTTACAGCAAGAGCACTTAAAGGCGAAAGGGAACGTTGCCTTGATGCCGGAATGGATGACTATATAACCAAACCTATTATTTTTGACACCATTAAAGAGACCATAAAACTCCACATGCCTATAGCAAACAGGTAAAATGGTTTTACATAATTTATTTAACTTTAATTATTAAATCCCCACTTTCATGCATTTAAATATTTTAGTTGTTGAAGACAATAATACTGAAAAGGCCGCCAGACTGCTTCCTGAAGACTGGCAGGTAACTTATTGTGACAACAGCTATGACGCTATACAATTAATAAAAAAGGAAGATAGTTTTCAGCTTTTAATGCTGGATGAGTATGCTTCTCCCCTTAGCGCTTACCAGACTTTTGACTATCTTAAATCAGAAATAAAAACCGAAGTACCTGTTCTTGTATTAGGAGAAGAAGGAGAAAACGGAATATTAGAGCATTATCAAAATAAAATGGCTTTTATAAAAAAGCCGGTAACCAATAGTGACATCAAAATCATAAACGATTTGATTGAAAAAAACTTTGTCCCAAAAGAAGTTTCAGACAAGGCTTACTCACTGGATTATCTAAATGCCATATCAGACAGTAATTTTGAGTTCATTAAAGAAACACTAATAATATTCCGCACCTCTGTAAAAGACAAGCTGATTCAGCTTAGAGAAGCTTTAGGTCAAAACGATTTTAAAAGTGTGGCAGAAATTGCCCACAATATCAAACCTTCTTTTGAGATGCTTGAAAACAAAACATCGGTACATATATGTGACCTTTTAAACAACAGAGTTCCAAAAGAAGAAGTGCCTGAACTTGTTACAGAACTTGAATCTCAATTTGATAAAATTAATACCGAACTGGAAAACGATTTTCCTGAATTAATATAATTATGAAAAAGAAAATTCTGGTAGTGGAAGACAACCCAATGGTTGTAAAATCATTAGAATTCAAGCTGAATAAAGACGGTTATGATGTTGTTGTTGCAGTAGATGGAAGGGTTGCGCTTGACACCCTTAAAAACAACGCCTTTGATTTAGTGATAACCGATTTGATGCTGCCATTTGTTACCGGCTCGCAACTTATTGAGCATATTAAAAAAGAAACTCCCAATACACCTATAATAGTACTTTCAACAGCTACACAGGAAGACATCATTATGGATGCCTTCACTATGGGCGTAGATGATTTTATCACAAAACCTTTTAGCCCTAATGAGCTGTCATTAAGGGTTAAGCGAAGCCTTGGTAAAACATAATACTTTTTTGAAGATTGGAAAAGTTTTACGACTACATATATTACAACAGTGGTTTGGAGTGGATAGTAAACCTGAATATATTAATCAGTTTACTTTTTCTGCTTTTAATATTGTTGCTCATTTTGTTTATCCTTTATTTAAGAGTATATAAAAACCTTCGTAATATTAAAAAGGCTGAACATGTTGAAAAACTTACCGATTTTATTAACGGATACCTCTTTGATCCTGAGTTTGAAGAGGCAAGTATTGAAGAGTTTAGGGCACACCACGTTAGGAGTAAACTTCAAAAAAAGGTAACCACAAAAGAGATACTTGTATACAGCCAAAACTTTAAGGGAGAAGCAAACGCCTCTATCAAAAAACTATTTTTCAGGTTGGAACTGGATGGTTTGGCTTTTAAGGAAATAGCCAGCAGGAAATGGTACCTGCGTGCCCGTGGTATGCATACAGTGTCTAACATGGGGATAAAAATACAGGAATCAATAGCTGTTAGACTCCTTAATGACAAAAACGTTGGAGTCAGGTTACAGTCCTTACTATACTTTATAAAACTCTCACAAAAATACCCACTTAACTTTTTATACAGATTAGAAGAGCCATTAACTATATGGCAGCAAATTCATATTGAAGATGCACTTAAAGGTTATAAGGAAGAAATCCCTGATTTCTCTAAGTGGCTAAACCACAAACAACCTACAGTTATAGGCTTTTGTATAAAGCAAATCTCAGCTTTTGACCAGTATGAAAATGTAGAAAAAGTGATTCCGTTTTTGGAACATCCTGAAGAGACGCTTAAAAAAGAAGCTATAAGGTGTATGCGAAAAATGGGGAACCATGAGTCGGTCGATATTGTGCTTACTATTTTTGCTTCTGAAAATAATAGTATTAAAAAAGAGATAATTAAGTTGATAAAAGAAGTAGGTTCCTACAACCAGCTTCAAACATTATCTTATGAGCTACATGGAGATAATGAGGAAATTAAAATTGAATATTTAAAAGCAGAAGAATATTTTTTAAAGTAAAAAGCCATGAATTACGATCTTTTAGTTGACATAGCGAGCTGGCTTTTCCTGATATATGCGTGTATAATATCATCAGGCTATCTTTTTGCTGCCATATTTTCCTTTTTGGAAATAAAAAAATATAAAAGGGAAAACATCCCTACAAATGATGTTACCCTGTTACAAAGCAGCTCTTTACCACCTGTTTCGGTACTGGCTCCGGCTTATAATGAGGAAGCTAACGTGGTAGAAAATGTAAAATCACTACTAACCGTAAACTACCCTTCTTATGAGATTGTGGTTATTAACGATGGTAGTAAAGATAACACCCTGCAAAAGCTTATTGATACTTTTGACCTTGTTAAAGACGAATCGCTTAGATACAACTCTATCGCTACACAGGAAATAAGAGGTGTATATATGTCTACTCACAAAGCATATAAAAACCTAACGGTTATAGACAAAGCTAACGGAGGTAAAGCCGATGCACTTAATGCAGGTATAAACAACTGTAAACACAATCTTATTTGCTGTATAGATGTTGACTGTATTTTGGAAGATGATGCACTGCTTAAACTGGTAAATCCTTTCCTTAATAATGAGAAAACAGTAATTGCATCGGGCGGTATTATCCGTGTGGCAAATTCGTGTATTATTGAGGACGGACGTATTATTGAAGTATGCCTGCCGGATAAGTTCCTTGCAAGAGCACAAATACTTGAATATTTTAGGGCTTTCCTTATGGGGCGTATGGCATGGTCAAGGCTGGACGGACTCCTGCTTATATCAGGCGCATTTGGTATGTTCAATAAAAAAATAGCCCTTGAAGTAGGCGGTTACAACACCAAAACAGTAGGTGAAGATATGGAACTCCTGGTACGTATGCGCAGAATGATGCGTGAGAAAAAGGAACCGTATACTGTAGGTTTTATACCCGATCCGCTTTGCTGGACTGAGGTACCCCAGCAATGGAAGGTTCTCCACAGGCAACGTAACCGATGGACTCGTGGTACTATGGAAACACTTTGGATTCACCGTAAAATGCTTTTTAACCCAAAGTTTAAGGTACTGGGTGTACTAAGTACCCCCTACTGGATGTTTTTTGAGTGGCTTGCCCCTATTATTGAATTCTTCGGGGTACTTTTTATAGTACTGTTATATGTATTAGGCAGACTGGATTGGACTATTTTCTTTAGCTTTTTTGCTGTGGTATACTTCTTTTCAGTACTGTATTCTATCACGGCGATTTTCTTTGAGGAATACTCCTTCCAACAGTATAAAAAACCCAAGTATATATTCAGGCTTGTAGGAACTGCTTTTGCAGAACCTCTGTTGTATCATCCGTTTGTAATGTGGGCTGCCATAAAAGGAAACATCGACCTTATAAGGGGTAAAAACTCATGGGGTACTATGAGCCGTACCGGATTGGCAAATCCACAAAAAAAACAAGTATAATTTTTTAAAGAGTTTTAGTGTGAAAATCATTTCCGTCAACATAACAAAATCAATTATAGCAGGCCTTTATATAATGGCAGCGCTTACGTTTGCTCCTGCTGGCTTTGCACAGCAAAAAAGTGATGAACTGTATGCCGAAGCCCGCACACAGGCTTTTGATAATAAAAATTATAAAGAGGCTATTACCCTTGCCCAAAAGGCATTAGAGCAAACACCTGATTATCCCGACCTAAACATTTTTTTAGGAAGACTATACACGTGGGATGGACAAACAGAAAATGCACGCAATACATTTGACAATGTAGTAAAAAAATACCCAAACAATGTAGATGCCTATCTTGCTTACGGAAGTTTGGAATATTGGAGTAAAAATTATGAGAAAGCATTACAGCTTACAGATAAAGGTTTGTCCATAAATCCAAAATCAGAAGAACTGCTATTGCTTAGAGCCAGAATATTAAGCGATTCGAGAAAGTACCCTGAGGCAAACAAATCATTAAAAACGTTATTGGAAATAAACCCAAAAAATAACGATGCCCGTACACTGAGCCAAAAAATAAGCATGATGAGTTCTAAAAATGCTGTAGGTGTTAACTATGATTACTACCATTTTGATAAACGTTTTGATGACGATTGGCATATTGCCGGTGTAGATTACACCAGGCAGGGAGGTTTTGGTACTATAACAGGACGTGTTAATTATGCTAATAAGTTTGCTATGGATGCACTACAGTTTGAAATAGAATCTTACCCTCGCATATCAAATACGTTTTATGCCTTTGTGAACTTCGGTATTTCTGACGATCAGGGGATTTTCCCTGAGTACAAAACAGGCTTCTCATTATTTGCAAACCTGCCAAAAGGTTTTGAAGCCGAAGGTGGTTTCAGGATGCTTAGCTTTTCGGGAGAACAAACCTGGACCTATACCGCATCTGTAGGGAAATATTATAAAAACCTATGGTTTAATTTAAGGGCTTACATCACTCCAAATAGTGATTCGGTAGGTCAGTCCTATCAGCTTACTACACGTTATTACCTTGGCGGACCTGATGATTATTTAAGCTTAAGGCTGGGAACAGGCATTAACCCAGACGGACAAAACAATATCTTACTTAATGGCGAAGCGTTTAGCTATAAGCTAAAGTCTAACAATATAGCTGCAGAATACAGGACTACTATAAGTCAAACCTATGTATTTTATGTAAAAGCCGGATTGGAAAACCAAAAATATGCACCAGATGCCAGAGGGAATCAAATCTCGGCAGGTATTGGCGCTAAAAAAAGGTTCTAAAAAAAATAACACCCGCCATTAACGGGTGTTACTCAACCAAACCAACCATAAAACTATCATAAACCTATTTGCAAGTATTTATGAAGTATCTTTATTTTTAATTAAGACAAAGTCTCATACTTCCTGTAAGTCTTTTAACCCTTGCCTCTATTTCAGATATGCTAAGTGGCATTTTAGCATAATCATTAACTCCTAATTCAAAACTCTTATTAAACACGCCTTCATCACTATGGCATGAAACAACCATAACCGGTGTAGACTCCTTTTTAATAAGCCTTATATACTTTAAAAGCTCCAATCCTGCTGTGTTACCCCTGCTTTTGTTTATAAAAGGCATTACACTGTATGCTACCGGCAGGCTAATATCTGCTATCAGTAAGTCAGGCCTAAAGGCTTCATAACTCTGTTTCGCATCTATAGCGTTATCACAGCACTCTATATCATAACCTAAGTCGCTTAGGCATCTGCCAAGAGACATTAGTATATGTCTTTCGTTATCCACAATTAGTACTTTCATAATCTCCTTAGCATTAATAAACTTTATTACTCTTATCTCTGTTTGCAATATCACCTTAACCATCTAAAAAAACATTTACGGTATTTTTGGGTTATCGGTCATCATTGGGGGCAATAATTTTTGATTCTTTTGTTACCGGGTTTCAGTGCTAATTACATTACAAATGTCCGTCAAGTTTCAAACTTTTATGTCTACTTTTCGATTAACAAGCCTTAACTGTAGACGAACGGGGTTATATCTTCCGCTAATATGTTAAATTATATTTCATACTACGGTTAAACACCACCCTCTATAATAACAGAAAAGCCTCCACAAGGGAGGCTTTCTAAGCATTAACCAATTTACATTCTAATCATTATTTCTTTCACCTTAATCAAAACATTCTATCCTCCTGGGGGCTTAGTCAAATAGTCTGTGTCTGTTATTTCTTTGTACTTGCTTAATGAAAAAGCATTAACGGTATTTTTGGGGTATCGGTTATCATTGGGGGCAATAATTTTCGATATCTCTGCTATTAGTTTGTCATTAATTACAATGCAAATATCCAACGGGATCGCAACTTTTACTCCTCTTTTTCGATTAGCAAGCGTTAACTGTTGACGAATGGAAGCTATTCTCTGTCAGTATGCTTTTAACTACAAAAATCATTACTACTTCAAAACTATATAAAAAACAGAAAAGCCTTCGTACGGAGGCTTTTCTAAGCATTAATCAATTACATTCCAATCATTATATCCTTCACCTAAATAAAATTATCATAATCATTTTTTGGGGGCACAAATACGATAACTTTGTTTTGCTTATTGCTATAATTTACTGCAAAGATGAAACGATTTGAGAAGCTAAACAGACTTTCTTCGACGAACGGAATTTTACTATAGACGAATAGTTAAAACTTGCCCGACGAATAGATTTAATTTGTAGTAAAATCCAAAATACAACTACAAAAAAAGCCTCCCGAAGGAGGCACCTGAAAATAAACATAAGTTAATTGTGTATCCTAACTGTTTATTTTTTCTTATTAACCATTTAATTATCATAAATATTTTTGGGGACATATAAGTATGACAATAGTTCTATCTGTTCATCAATTACACTACAAATGTCGGGAGATGTAAAAAAAGTTAAGGTCATATTTCGACTATCGGCAAATTACTATAGATAAAATGCCCCTTATAAAAAGGCTAACCGTAACTGAAAGTCAATTACTCTAAGCCATAAAAAAAGGAGCCTCTTTAGAAGCTCCTTTTACACACCAGTATTCTTTAACCGAATATTCAATTTATAGCACAATGGTATAAATTCTTAAAGCTAAAAACAATCAGATAAAAAACTAATAGTTAATCTTTTATCTTTAAAGCAAATATCAACACTTATGTAAAGCCAATAAAGCTATTTCGACGAATGACATATAAGTATAGACGAACGGTTCAAAATAACATACCAAAAACCCAACAAAACAATATATAAAAAACTGAAAAACAAAATCTTACCCCTTGAACATTTGTTTTTCATTGTAAGAAACCGCTTATAGTAGCTAAATTACCATTCGTCGCTTCACAACTACCATTCACCGAACATTAGATATCGGTTATCGAAAAGAAAAATATACGGTTACGGAGTCCCGTAATTTTGTTCTTGGTAAAAATTGTACACACTCCAGATTCCAAATTTTAAAATGGCAAGAGCACTTAATATATTATTAATTGAAGACGATGCTATAGAGGTTATGAAGTTTAACAGGGTTTTAAAAACCCTGCATCTTAATCATAAGATAGTTGAAGCTAATAACGGAGAAGAAGCATTGTCTATACTTAAGGATAGAGAAATCATTCCGGATATTATTATCCTTGATCTTAATATGCCTAAAATTAACGGAATTGAATTTTTAGGCATCCTTAAAAAAGATGAAGTACTTAAGTACATTCCTTCTATTGTGCTTACCACCTCAAATAATCATAGAGATGTAATGGAATGCTATAAAATTGGCATTGCCGGTTATTTGCTGAAGCCACTTAAATATGAGGATTATGTAGACCGTGTTAAAAAACTAATTGAATATTGGAGCGTAAACGAATTAATTTCGCAATAACAAACGTATGTATGGCTTTGTTAATAATGCAATAAAAGATTATGTAGTTTCTACATTTGGTGAGCCACTTTGGTCAAAAGTGAAAAGAGATTGTGCGCTTAAACCAACCTTTTTAGATGCTGAACAGCCATATAATGAAGAACTAATTTTAGCCACAGCTAAAGCAGTATCAAACCATACCCAAATCCCTATAAAAGATATACTTAGGAGTTTTGGAGAACGTATTTCGCTTACACTTTCTGAAAAATATAAATTCCTGATGGAGTCCAGGGGTGAAAACCTCAAAGATTATTTAGTAAATTTACCTAACTTTCATAACAGGATTATGTTGATTTATCCCGAATTAACACCGCCTGAATTTAGAATTAGTAATGTAGCCCCAAACAGCTTATATCTGCATTACACTTCTAACAAAAGCGGAATGAAGGATTTATTGATAGGTTATATAGATGGTTTGGTTAAAATTTTTAATGAAACAGTATTCGTAGAAACCGTTGAGTCCCCTAATGAAAGCCGCCCTCAGGAAGTTTTCAAAATCAATTGGTAATTATGAACAAAAGCCATACGTTTAATTTTAATTCCGAAAGTTTTAATCGGATATTTCCCTTTTATATACTACTCAACGAAAACCTTGAGGTTGAATCGTTAGGGAACAGTATCCAGAAAGTAGACGGTACACTTAAAAAAGGGGGATACTTCCCTGATTACTTTTCTCTCGTAAGGCCACATTCAGAAAACATATCACAGGAAATACTTGTAGACAACCTGAGCCAGTTAGTAATTCTGGAAAGTAAAAAACAATCAGAACTCATACTACGCGGGCAATTTGAACCTCTGGAAAATAATTTCCTGTTTGTGGGTTCGCCTTGGTTAATGTCTGTTGAGGAAGTTAAAACCAGGAAACTTTCCATTTTCGACTTTGCCAACCATGACCCGCTGCTCGACTTATTACAGATCCTAAAAACTCAGGAAGCCACTACTCAGGAACTCAAAGAGCTTTTGCGGATAAACAATGAACAGAAAAATGCACTTAAAACCGATCGTGAGGAGTTAAACAAACTATCGGTAGTGGCGAGTGCAAACGAAAATGCCATTGTTTTTACCCATCCAAATGCACAGATATTTTGGTGTAATGATGCCTATTTAAAACTGACCGGCTTTAGCCGTGAAGAAGTTATGGGACGTACTCCTATTGAAGTAGGACGTACAGAGTCGACCGACAGGGCGGCTCTGCAAAAAATGATAGACCTTTTTTACACAGGTGAATCATTTGATGTAGAGATAACACATGGTCGTAAGGATGGCAGTTACTTTTGGACAAGAACAAAAGGTCAGCCTATTTATGATGATAACGGAAATGTACTTCAGTACTTCGCTATGATTGAAGACATGACCGAAGTAAAGGAGAAAGAAGAACAACTGGTGTTACTTTCACTAATTGCTGAAAAAAACATTAACTCGGTTGTAATATGTGATAAGCAAGGGCAAATAGAATGGGTAAACTCCAGTTTTGAACAAATGTCCGGCTATACCAAAGAAGAACTTATAGGACAAAAACCCGGCATATTATTACAGGGACCGGATAGCCACCCTGAAACAGTAGCTTACTTAAGCAACCAGATAAAAAAAGGAGAACCTTTTAACTGCGAAATAATAAACTATTCCAAATCAAACAAAAAATACTGGGTAAAAATACAGGGACAGGCCCTATACAATAACTGGGGAGAAATTATTCGTTTTTTTGCCATAGAAGAAGATATTACAGACAAAAAGCTTTTGGAAAGCCAAAAAGAAGTACTGCTTAAAAGCCTTGCCAAAAGCAATAAAGAGCTGGAAGATTATGCCCAAATCGTATCGCACGATCTTAAGTCACCACTACGAAGCATAAACTCGCTTGTTGCATGGATAAAAGAAGATAATGAGGGAGCGCTTACAGAGCAAACTACCCAATATCTTAACATGATTGAGGACAAGCTGGAAAAAATGGATCACCTTATCCAGGGGGTGCTTACTTATTCTAAAATTGATAAAACCGATATCGCCAAGGAGAATGTAAATATCCAGGAAGTGGTAAGTAATATTATAAGTATTATACATATACCCCAACACATAAAGGTACAAATCAAAAACACATTACCGGTACTTAAAGCCGACAGGTTTAGAATACAACAACTATTCCAAAACCTTATAAGTAATGCAGTTAACTATATAGACAAGGAAGAAGGACTTGTTAGTATTGACGTAGAGGAAGCTAAAGACTGTTTTATATTCTCTGTAAGGGACAATGGTCCCGGTATAGCTGAGGAGAATCAGGAAAAAATATTTAAAATATTCCAGTCGTTTAGCAAAAACGAAAAATCTACTGGGTTAGGGCTATCCATAGTAAAAAAGATTGTAGATAACTATGGTGGTAAAATCTGGATTGAAAGTGAATTAGGCTCAGGCACCGTTTTTTATATTAAACTTTATAAGTAGGTATCATGAAAACAGTACAGGCATACAAAAAAGAAAACGGAAAGTGGAAATACATTTCCGAAAAGAACATACTTAAAAATCCGTTGGTACTGGTTTTTGGCAACAGGTACTTACTGGAAAACGACGAAGTAATTGAAGACATTAGAGCTGAATTTCCATATGAACATTTGGTATTTGGCTCCACATCGGGAGAGATTGCAGACACTAATGTTCTGGATAAATCGGTAACGGTTACTGCTATTGAATTTGAAAAAAGCTCTTTTATTATAAAACGTGCTAATATACTGGACTATAATAAAGATGCTGCCGAACTGGGTAAGATACTTTATGATGAAATGCCTAAAGATAACCTAAAACACCTTTTTGTACTTAGTGAAGGAAGTTTTGTGAACGGAAGCTCATTAATAGCCGGACTGGAACATGATCTTTATAAAAGCGTTTGTATAACCGGAGGAATGTGTGGCGACGATGCTCGCTTTGAAAAAACTCTTACTTCCTATAAAGAAAACCCTAAAGAAGGCGAAGTAATACTAATGGGTTTTTATGGGGATACCCTTGATATTAGCTTTGCCAGTGTAGGCGGATGGCAACCATTTGGACCGGAAAGGCTTATTACAAAATCAAACGGAAACGTATTATATGAAATAGACGGGCAGCCAGCCCTTGATTTATACAAAAAATATTTAGGAGACAAGGCCGTACAATTGCCTCAGGCCTCCCTACTCTACCCACTTAATGTTACTATACCGGGTAAGGAAAAACCAGTGGTAAGAACAATATTAAACATAGATAACGACAAACAGTCTATGATACTTGCCGGAGATGCTCCGGAAGAATCCCACGTACAGCTTATGATGGCCACTGTAGATGCAATTGCCGAAGGTGCCAATAAAGCAGCTCTATATGCAATGCATAACCGTAAAAGTATGCCTCAGCTTGCATTACTAATTAGTTGTGTAGGGCGTAAACTGGTAATGAACCAGCGCGTGGAGGAAGAAATTGAACAAGTTAAAGAAATGATTGGTGATACTACCACTATAACAGGATTTTACTCCTACGGGGAAATGGCTCCCTTTGTAAATACCACATCTTGTGAATTACATAACCAAACAATGACATTAACATTAATTAGCGAATGAAAAACTCCCTGATAAAAAGACAGATAGCCAAACATATAGGACCAAACATTCCTGAGGGTATTGATGCCTTTTTAATGGCTGTACAGGAATCTTATATAAATTATGAGGACCAGATCTCAATGCTGCAACGCGCCATGCGCATAAGCTCTGAAGAACTTTTTGAAGCTAATCAGAGATTAAGACGTGAGGCAGACAGCCTAAAGGAGATTAACAGCAATTTGGAGTTTATTTTGAGTTCTATGAATATGGATAATGATACAGAAACTTCAGATAACTCGGGAGATAATAATTATGATCCTTCAGGTTATATCAAGCAACAGTCTATACAAATAATAAAAATAAACGAGCAAAGAGAACAGTTACTTCAAAGTCTGGAAGCACAAAACCAAGCATTAAACGAATATGCCCACATGGTCTCTCACGACCTTAAGGCTCCGCTTAGAAACATAAGTACCCTTATTGAGTGGTTTAAGGACGATAATGCCGAAAAGGTAGGCCAGGAAGGTATAAAATCACTGGATCTTATGCAGTTTAATGTAGAGAAAATGGACTTACTCATACAGGGAATTCTTGACTACTCCTCTATAGATAAAGTAAAGACCGACGATAAAATGGTGGACTTTAATTTACTGCTTGATGAACTGTTAAGAACAGTACCCGTACCTAAAAATATTGAGATAAAAATAAACAATACGCTTCCTAAAATACAGGGTAACAATTTCAAATTCAAACAACTGTTCCAAAACCTTATAGAAAATGCTATTAAATATAACGATAAGGAGAATGGAGTTATAGAAATAAGCTCAAAAGAAAAGAAGTATGATATAGAATTTTGTATAAAAGACAACGGAAAAGGTATAGCAGAGGCTTATTTTGAAAAAATATTCAATATCTTTACTAAACTAGACAGCGAAAACCCATCATCAGGTATAGGTTTATCTATAGTTAAAAAGATAGTGATGTACTACGGTGGTAAGGTTTGGCTGGAAAGTGTTGAGAACAAAGGCACTTCTTTTTATTTCACCATACCTAAATATCATGGAACAGCCTAATTTAAACTACATAGACCAACTTGCCGGAGACGATGCTCCCTTTAGGCAAAAATTAATAGACACCATTAAAAGTGAACTACCTACAGAGATTGACACTTATAAAAGCTTTTTAGGTGACAATAACTATAGTGCTACTGCGGGTAGTGTTCACAAGCTCAAACATAAAATTAGTGTTATGGGAATGGAAAAAAGTTATTATATTGCTGAAGAGTTTGAAAAAAACCTGAAGAATAATTCACTGGATTTACAGGCTGATTTTGAAGCTATTTTAGCCAGTATGCAAAATTATATTGACGGTATTCAATAAACAGGGGGACATATATGAACAGCATTATCATTGACGACGAAACATTAGCAAGAACTATAATCTCGCAAATGGCAACAAAAGATCCGGAGCTTAACGTAACCGGTGAATTTAGTAGTGCCATACAGGCCATGAAATTTTTAAATGAGGAAGAGACTAAACCCGACCTTATTTTTCTTGATATCCACATGCCTGATTTTACAGGGTTTGATTTTATTAAAACCATTAAAAACCCTCCTGCTGTTATACTTGTAACTTCAGATAAAAACTTTGCCATTGAGGCGTTTGAATACGATTGTATTGTTGATTACCTGGTAAAGCCAATAACAGAAGAACGTTTCCTGAAAGCGGTAAAAAAAGCTAAAGCTAAAAAAGAGGAGGCTCATACTGCACCTATGGTTTCTGCATCTCCAGATGAGAAACAACCGGTAGATACCGCAAATGAGTTTTATGTAAATATTGACAGAAGGCTTATTAAAATAGATATACCTACCATTAATATTGTTGAGGCTAAAGGCGATTATATCCTAATAAAAACAGAAACCAAAAACTATACGGTACACTCTACCTTAAAAAAAATTGAGGAAAAGCTTCCTTCATCATTATTCCTTAAAGTACATCGCACCTACATCATTAATACCAAGAAAATCATTGATATAGAGGATAATAGTGTACTAATTGGTAAGGATGTGGTTCCGGTAAGCCGAGCCAACAGGCCCGAACTTATGAAAAGGCTAAACATGCTTTAAAAGCAATAAAATATATAATTCTAAAAGCGGCTATACAGCCGCTTTTGTTTTTTTAAACCTCGTAACAAAAAAACCCTGTATTGGATAAATACAGGGTTTACGCTAACATAATTACTAATTAATTAAAACTTTTGTTTCTACATCATAGGCAATTTTGGTGTTAAATGATTAATCTGTTTGTTTTACTTTATATATTTTAAGCTTTAACAGAAACTATTCTTTAAAGTATCTGTAAATAAAATTACCTCCGGCAGATTAAAAAGAGAACAACCAGTTACATCTACCTCCCGTCCCACCAGAGGATTTCTAAAAACAAGAATCGCAAACCGTTATATTATTTTATAACTAATTACTCACTTAAGGAAACAACTAGTTTAGCAATACCTTTATTTTTAGGTAAACAACATGCTTCTTATATTGAGACTGTCAAGCTGGTAGCCCAACCTTACCCGTCACAACATTAATTAAAAATCAAGAGTATTTTTTAAAGGGGATCAATTATCCTTTTACAAAAAAAGGGACAATAAGTAATAATTTGGGAGACATTAAAAACTAAACACCTGACACATAACTATATATATCCGTTTCTTTTGAGATTTCCATTTTAGCTGCCAAACGTTCTTTTCGCTTCTTTGCAGCAACTATGGTTATGTTTAAAATGGTTGCAATTTCCTTAACGCTTAAATTCATGTATATATAAGCTATGAATCGTATATCGTTAACCGTTAAATCAGGGTGCTGTTCTTTAAGCCTTGATAAAAAGCCCTGATTAACCTCTTCAAAATGTCTTATAAAGTTATCCCACTCCTTATCGGCTCTTAAATATGCCTTAAGCGAATTTACGTGATTGGCTAATATTTGGTCCTTAACCAACTTTGGTCTTTTAGAAAGGTAGGTCACAATCTCTTCAATCATCTCATTCCTGTCAGAAAGGTATAATGCCTTAGCCGACAGTTTTCTGTTTTTAGCATCTATCTCATTATTAAGCCTTTCCTGCTCCAATAATGCTTTTGTAACCTTGCGCTCAAGCTCCAGATTATGATTTTTTTCCTTTTCAAGATTAAGCTCGGTAATGTTACGGTTTCTTTCGGCTATAATCTTTTTTTGCCTAAAAACCAGTATCAGTATCACAACCACAGCAAATATTATTACAATAATGGCATAAAAGGTCTTTCTTTCGGCAGATAGCTTTTCCTCTTTCGCATAAAGCTGGTTTTTATAGTTTTGAATTTCAAACTTAACGCGATTGTTTTCAAACATCCTTCCGTTTTTACGCTCATTTAACTTTCTTTCGGCTTCAAATATGGAATCCTTATAGCGAAGAGCATTATGGTATGATCCGCTTTTCTCATATATATCAGCCATAAGTTTAAATATCATCTTTTTATACTCGGGATCACTTCCACTGTTAAGTGCCCTTTGCGCATAAGACACAGCCTGAGCATATTGATTTTCTTTAAAATATGTTTTTGAAATAATAATCCATAAAAACATCTCGAGTCCATTTTTACCTACATTAGGTTCTTTATTATACATATCCCATGCGCCTTTTCTTGCCTTGAGAACATCGCCAAGGAGCAAATCGTTTTCAAGCAAAAGCACTTTAGCAGATAACAAAAAGTCATTTTCAAGTAATTTTATACTTTGCTGTAAATAAGGTCTTGCTTTTTCGGGTTGATTTAAACGATTGTATATATACCCTAAATTCATTAACGGAAGCCCAACATGTGATTCTATATTCTCTTCTTCAGCTTTTTCAGAAGATTTGGTATAATATTCAATAGCCTTATCATACATCTTTTCACGAGTATAAAGGTTAGCTATATTATTAAGGCACTCCAATTCGTTTACAATCCATTTTTGAGTTACAGCAATATTGTAGGCTTCTAAAAAATATTTTAAGGCCTCGCCATCATCAAACATAGAATAATAAGCAAATCCCATATTAAATAGAACACTGTATATTTCGTTATCCCATTTTTCATTCACAGCCATTTCTCTGGCTACTGTAAAATATTCGAGCGCCTTGATGTAGTTGCCTTTTTTTGAATTCTCTACTCCCTTGTGAATAATAGAATCACATTCAGTCTTACTACAACTGTCATTATCATTTGCCCAAAGAGGCATACAAAGAAAAAAACATAGCACTAGTAGCAGGGGGCCTTTGTAACTTATGTTTTTAAAATGTCTCATGTGCGGTAGTTTGATTATTCTTTTAAATTTTATGTTTTTTTTAACATTTCCAAATATAAGAATTGTATTACCTAATTTTATTTTTTAAATTATTAAATTATTAAAAATCAGAACATTTTTACAAAAAACATAATCATAGCAGGCTTCATTTATAAAAAATATATTTTTCACCTTTAATAATGATTTTTCTAAAAAAACAAAGCACCCCAAAATGGAGTGCCCTGCCTTGAAAAAAACGATAGAAATATTATTTGGTATTGCCTGTCACAGGATTTAAACGCACAAATGTGTTGTCTTTAAATGATATATGATAAGATGATTTGAATAGTTTACTTGGCAAATAATAGTCGGTCGTAATAATTTGTGCACCACTATTACAGGCTTTTTCAAAACGGGTATAATCATTATTTCGGGCTTCGGCAGTACCGGCATCAGCCCTTGTACGTATTATATAACCCTTTTTAACAAGGTCATTAATATCAGTATCGGTATTAGGTTCATTTCTAAATAACCACGCAGCTTCAGGTGTGCCCGGTTCGGCATTTACAAAAACAGCACGCCCTTTTAATGACGGATGTCCTTCTATGTACAAATCCCTTTTCTCACTATTATTATCTAATACAAAAAGAAACTTGCCTCTGGCATCTTTTAGTTTAGGCCAGTTATTATGTAGTACAGCCTCTTCCAGTGTGGCATAATTACCTTTAACCATATCGGGAGTTATTATTTTATCCCTTCCCAGTACATTAAACAATACACTATCCATCTCATTAAAAAGTTCGGCAGTAAACTTTTCAGGCTGTGTAGCAAAACGGGTAATGTCTCCGTCTTTAGGTTCAAGAGTTATAAATACAGGCACATGATCAGGGTGTGCCTCACTCCATTTTCTTAATTTGGTAAGACAGTCTTCAAAGGTCATGCACTGTGACCTGAAATCAATATCCGGAATATGAAAAACTTTAAAACCCGGTTTCATCATAACACCATCTGGATCATAAGGAGCAACAGGAGGTACAAAGTCAAGTCCTTTAGGATGGGCATATTTCCCTCCTTTGCTATCAGCATGTATATCAATTTCAAGATTTCTTAATCCCATATCCAGCTGTTTCTCTATAGCGATATGTTCATACTGCAGTCCGTATACAGAGTTTGTGGTATCCAGCTTTGCAAGGGCTTCCAGTAAATTTGATTCGATTGCAATTTTATAACTGTTATGTGATCCTATTACCTGTATTTTATTAATATGTGTATTGTTATCCTGCGCTATAGCATTAAAAAGCGGAGCAGCAAGCATACCAAAAAGAATTGGTTTAAGTAACAATTTCATGGTTGAAAATAATTATGGTGAAGTAATGTGGCGCAAATTATAAAAGCCATATTAAGCCTTTGTTATTTAAACAAAAACAAATCAAAATTTTACGAAAACGTTTTACACATCAGTATCAGCAAATTAGCTGTATAAGGAATTAATTAAAATATAACTTTCAAGTAAACTACTGTGCGTTTACATTTTCTTATTTAGCGTTTTTATACAGCCCCTCTGTAAAACAAATGAAAAGTACTGCCGAGTTTGAAAAAATATATACTGCATACTGGGAGAAACTCTATGTTTTTTCTTTTAAGATAACCCAGGACCGCGACCTTGCCCAAAATATCGTACAGGATATTTTTATCGATTTTTGGGAAAGGCGAAGTGTGCTCGAAATCAATTCGATAGAAAATTACCTTTTTAGAGCAGCAAAAAACCAAATATTTAAACACTATCGCAATAACCGCTTTGACAAAAGCATACCCGAAGAGAAATTTGAAAATTACCTTATAGAAAATATTACTTCAATAGACGAGGAATTATTAGATAAGCTTTATTCATTACTGGATAAACTACCCGAGAAAAGAAAAGAGATCCTGATGATGTATAAAATTCAGGAAATGGATATAGAACAGATTGCCACCCAGCTACAACTATCCAAACAAACCGTAAAAAACCAAATAACATCTGCCCTTAAACAACTTAGAGCCGAGATGAAAAACATGGATTTTGCCACGGCTTTACTGTTATACTTCCTCTTAACTTTTCTTTAACAATATCGTAATAATTCACAATAGTACTATTTACTCCCTGTGGTACTTATAGACGAATTAAACTATGATGATTAAAAAAGTAAAACATTATCTGGAAAACCTTATCGAAAAAAGTACAGATAAGACCGCTTCTCAAAAAGAAGAACAATTGTTAGAAAACTTTGTTCAGCACGAGTATTCCCATAATAACAACTGGGACGAAACTACTATGGGCAATAAGGATGATGTTAATAATACTATATACGATAAAATAAACGACAGCATTAACAGCGAAACTAAAGTAAGAAAGCTATGGCCTACCTACCTTAAATATTCAGCCGCCGCCTGTGTAGTAGCCGCTGCCGGGGTCTTTTTCTTTCTGAAAAACGACCCACAGGCTAAAATGCTGGCATTACAAACCACAAACATTATGGATTCCATTAAGCTAGGGGATGGTTCTACCATATTCCTGGCTGCTAACTCACAGCTAACGTACCCCGAAAATTTTACAGGAGATGAGCGTAATGTGACTCTATTACAGGGAAATGCTTTTTTTAAAGTAGCTAAAGACCCGTCGCATCCTTTTGTTATAAAATCAGGAGATATTAAAACCAAAGTACTGGGTACTTCTTTCCATATAAAATTATGCAAAGAGAACTGTAATGTTACAGTAGTTACCGGTAAGGTAAATGTATCATCGGCCGGAGAAAGCGTTGACCTGTTACCAAACGAAGAAGCAGTTTATAACAACAACAAATTAACCAAGCAATTTGCATCACAAACCATTTTAGCCGACTGGTACAAAGAGGATATAGAACTGAATGATGTAAAACTGGAAGAGGTATTCACATTGCTTCGTTATAAGTATGGCGTATCAGTAGACCTTAAGGAAGATGAAATACTAAATACCCGACTAACAGTTTACATTAAAAATAAAGCATCATTAGACAGCATTTTAGAACAAATAAACTACATAACAAATCAAAAATTTAAAGCCTATGACGATATAATAAAAACTACTAAGTAAAACACAGCTCTAATAAAAAAACCGCAGTTGGTGCGAACAACTACGGTCTTATATAAAATTAAGCCATCGTAAAACCAATAACTTAAAACATGTATTCTAAATTTACTTCTTTTAAGCTAAAAAACACATTTTTTTTAGTGACAATGTTCCTGACCTTTATAGTCGGTCAGGCAGGCGTGTTAAATAACCCGCCAAAGGTAAGCTTTAAAACAGAAAAAGCAACCCTGGTGACTATTTTTTCAACTCTAAGTGAGCAATCTAACTACAAGTTTAGCTATGGTGAAAGCATCATAGAAGACAAAACTCTTTATACAGTATCATACTCTGCTACAGCGGTAGAAAAAGTACTAAATGACCTTTCTAAAAAGGCTCATTTTACTTACAGTATAAACAACAAACTGGTACTTATTAAAAAACAGGCGGCTGATAAAAACCTATCGGAAGTACAACAACCTGTAAAAGGTAAAGTACTGGATGAAAACGGAATGGCGTTACCTGGTGCTACTGTTATGGAAGCAGGTACTACAAACATAGTATCTACTGATATGGACGGTACCTTTACAATCATGGTAGCTCAGGGAAAAACTCTTGAAATATCTTTTATAGGGTATAAAACTCAAAATATTGTTGTTACCGGAAATAACATTTCGGTACAAATGGAATCAAACGCTTCAGAACTTGACGAGATTGTAGTAGTAGGTTACGGTAAGCAAACTAAGGCCGACCTTACCGGATCGGTAACACAACTTGAAGAAGGAAGCTTCAGAAAAGGTGTTAACGTTTCTGCCGATCAGTTATTACAGGGTAAAGTTGCCGGTGTAAGGGTTGTTCAGTCAAGCGGTGAGCCGGGTGCTCCAATGGATGTAACCATTCGTGGTGTGGGCTCAATAAGAAGTGGTAGTACTCCCCTTTTTGTTGTAGATGGTGTGCCTCTTACTAATGATGATGCCAGCCCTGGTGGACAGGATGTAGGTTTTGGTAGCTCAAGAGCTAAAAACCCGCTTAACTTCCTTAACACAAGTGATATTGAATCTATAAGTGTACTTAAAGATGCTTCTGCTGCTGCAATTTATGGAGCAAGAGGGTCTAACGGTGTGGTTATAATCACTACTAAAAAGGGTAAAAAAGGCGAAGCCGGTTTCACGGTAGACTCTTACTTAGGTTTCTCTAAAGTTTCAAAAAAACTTGATGTACTTTCTGCCAGCGAATACAGAAATGCGCTTACAGATCCTGCTTTTGACCATGGTGGAAATACCGACTGGCAGGATGTAATATACAGAAGCGCCGTTACTAAAAACAATGTAATGTCCTTCTCAAAACAAACCGATACCGGTAACTACTATGTATCACTTGGACAAATGGACCAGGAGGGTATAGTAAACAACAGCAAGTTTAAGCGTACTTCAGGAAGAATTAATGCTTCCGAATCGTTTTTTGACAAGCGTTTACGCGTTAGTGCAAACCTTACTGCCAGTGAAACTGTAGATAACGGTGTACCTACCAGTGATGACGGTGGTTCTAACGGACAGCTTATTATTCACACTCTTATGGCAAACCCTACACAACCGGTGTTTGACGAAAACGGTGAATACCAAAACTTTAACATGAATGCGCATTATAACCCTGCTTACCTTTTAAGTATTTATGATGATGAAACACGTACAATAAGAGTATTAGGTAACTTTGAAGCTTCTTTAAGGCTTGCTAAAGGTTTAGACTATAAGCTTAACGTTGGTGTAGACCGTTCAATGTCTGAAAGAAATACTACAATATATCCAAACGTAACCGACCTTAACCAAATTGGTAAATACGTTCAGGGTAACCTTGAGTCAAAAAGTGCTCTTATTGAAGACTACCTAACTTATAACTGGTTTAATGACAACCATAAGGTAGAAATTCTTGGTGGTTTCTCTTATCAGAAATTCCAAAGATCAGGAACAAGCTTTAGTATAGAAGGTATTGATGAGCAAGGAGTAGGTATAAACCCTGCAGATAACCCAGGTTTTTCAGGTCATCAAACAGGTGTAAATGGTTTTGCTCAGGAAAATGAACTACAGTCTTTCTTCGGTAGGGTTAACTACGCTTTCAATAAAAAATATCTTGTTACTGCTTCGATGAGAGCCGATGGTTCTACCCGATTTGGTGAAAATAATAAATATGGTTACTTCCCGTCGTTTGCTGGAGGTTGGGTAATTTCTCAGGAAAGTTTCCTTAAAGAGACTAAAGCTATAGATAACCTTAAACTTAGAGCAAGCTGGGGACAAACCGGTAATCAGGAAGTACAAAACAAAATCACTAAAGCGAGTTACTCTCTTAGTGGCGGAGACGGTTACTACCTTTACGATGATCTTGGACTTGTTAATGGTTTAACATTCTTCAGAACTCCAAACCCTGACCTAAAATGGGAAGTTGTTACTCAGTTTGACTTAGGTATCGACTTTAGCTTATGGAATGGTAAATTATATGGTACTCTTGATTACTTTAACAAGACTACTACCGATGCTATTCTAAACATACCTTCTCCACTACTTAGTCCAACACCGGATATTTGGGTAAATATTGACGGAGAAATTGTAAACAAAGGCTTTGAATTCATGTTAGGTTCTAAAATAGTTGACAACGGTGACTTTAAATGGTCAGTTGATTTTAACGGAGCTACACTTGACAACGAAGTGAAAAACCTTCCTGTTTCAGAAATCCTATCGGGTACTATATCAGGCCCTGGTCAGTCGGGAGTATTAGCAAACATCTACAAAAGCGGATATGCTGCAGGTTCATTTTACCTTATTGAACACGAAGGATTTGATGAAAACGGTGCCGAAATATTTAAAGATCAAAATGGTGATGGTGCCATTACCGGAGATGACCGTGTAATTATTGAAGGTGCACTGCCTAAGTTTACTTATGGTATTAACAGCCAGATGAGCTACAAGAACTTCGACTTTTCTTTCTCTATCATTGGACAAACAGGCGGATACCTTGTAAACAACACAGGGTTAAATGCACTTAACATTAACAACCTTGCATCAGACAGGAATACGGCTACTGATTATTACAACTCCGGAGCTAACCCTGCAAATGCACCTTTACTGTCTACCCTTTATCTTGAAAAATCAGATTTTTTAAGATTAAACTCAGCCCGTTTAGGTTACAACTTTAAAATTAACGACATCAACTGGCTACAGGGACTTAACCTGTATGTAACAGGTCAAAACCTGTTTACAATAACAAATTATAGTGGTTATGATCCGCTAATTAACAGTGCAAAAGCAAGCGGAGGTAACCAGTCACTGGGTATTGATTATTCCAGCTATCCTAGTGCAAGAACAATTATTCTAGGTGCAACTCTAAAATTATAAAAAATGAAAAAGAATAAAATATTTACAGTAAAGAGTATAGCAGTAGCACTTGCTACCCTGACTTTAGCAAGCTGTACAGACTTGGATGAAGTGATACTTGATGAAGTATTAGATGAAAATATTTATAGCGTAGATGGTGCACTTGCAGCTGCATATGACAGATTAGGTGACGGAACTTTTGTAGATAACGGCGGTATGTTTGCCATGCAGGAATATACTACTGATATAGCACTTTTGCCTACCCGTGGTAGTGACTGGGGTGACGGTGGTAAATGGCGTACAATGCACGAGTTTACCTGGACTCCAAGTAGTGCTGTTGTTACAGATAACTGGACTAGGCTTACCAGTGGTATTACCCGCTCGTTAACCGCAATAAAAGCTGTTAATGAAAGTGATATTACCGATAAAGAAATGTTTCTTGCAGAAGCAAAAGGACTACTGGCATTTTATACCTACTATACTTTAGACCTTTACGGACAGGCTCCTTATCGTGATCCTCTTAATGTTAATGCTCCTGTTGAAATACTACAGGCAGCTGATGCTATTGACGGACTTATAGAAGATGTAGAAGCTATTATCCCTGATTTAGCCGAGCTTGGTCAAAACCAAACTCATACCGGAAGATTTACAAAAGAGGCTGCTTATGCCCTTCTTGCTGATATGTACCTTAATCGTGCTGTTTATAAAGATCGTTATAATGCGAGTTCTTCTTTCAACTTTAACGAAACTGCTGTAGATGGTAACGGTACTGATATGGACAGGGTAATTTACTATACTTCTCTTCTTATCGATTCTGGTAAATTTAGTCTTAACCCTAACTTCTTTGATAACTTCTCTATCAATAATTCAGGAGGTCAGGAACACATTTTTGCAGTAGTACAAAAAATAGACAACATCCGTAACGGTGATAACGACCTTGGTTATATGTGTGTGGCACGTAACCAAAGACCTTCACCTGCTAACAGGGGTACTAACGGTGCATGTACAACTCCTGAGTTTTTTGCAAGCTGGGATGGTAATCATGATGACCCAAGGTTTTCAAGAAAATACCAGTACAGCGATGGTACATGGTTTATGAACGATGGTACCGATGTTAGCGTACCGGCTTCAGATCTTGTACCGGGTAGTAGCGACCTGCCTTGGTTCCACTTTAACAGCGGATTACTTTTCGGTCAGCAGTACGGTCCTAAACTTACTCAGGCGGGTGGTTTTGAAATGACAGACGACGGAAGAATTAAAGTATCTCAGTTATTCATGGAGAAAAGTTCTAATACTCCTATGGTGTTTACTCCTGAGCTTAATTTTGATAACCCTTCTCAGGCAGTATTTGCTCAGGATCAGATTAACCGTGGTGTACGTATCTTTAAGTTTGAGTACGACCCTGAACAAGGTAATGGATCGAGCAATGTTGATATCCCGTTATATCGTTTAGGAGGTATTTATACCATGAGAGCCGAAGCTTACTTACGTAAAGGAAATAACGGTTCTGCCCTTGCAGATATGAATATGCTTAGAACATCAAGAACAAGAGAAGCCCTTTTCGGAAATGTTCCGGGTACAGCTATCTCATCTATTGATGCCGATATTTTATACAAAGAAATAGGATTTGAACTTTACTGGGAAATGAAAAGAAGACCACAAATGGTACGTTTCGGTAAATTCGATCTTTCTTATACAGCAAAAGCTGCAACACAGCCATTTAGAAGGGTATTCCCTATACCTCAGCAGGCAATGGATGTTACAGATGAACTAGAACAAAATTTAGGTTATTAGCATTATATTGTTTTCAGTGAAAAAAGACTCCGGCTCAGGCCGGAGTTTTTTTATGCTATTATCTAAAAATACTGTTTAGGTTTTGATTACTATATTTATACTTCAAATCTAAACTACCTAAAATGGAACGCAAAGCATTAATAAGATTTATAAAACAAACCATCCCTATATCTCAAAAAGAAGCAACTACTATTTCAGCGGCATTTGAACCCGTTACCTACAGCAAAGGAGATTACCTCCTTCATCAAAATGAGATAAGTGATACTTACCTATATCTTGAAAAAGGACTTATGAGAACTTTTCTATTTGATATTGATGGTAACGAGATAACTACCGATTTCCATAAAGAAAATAATGTGGTTTTTGAGGTTACTTCTTTTTTTAACAGAGTAGCTTCTCAGACTAATATTCAGGCTGTAACTAACTGCAGTGGGTACAGGTTATCGTACAGTGAACTTAATACTCTTTTTCATAACAAGCCCGAGTTTCGTGACTTTGGAAGAGCCATATTAGTAAAAGACTTTATAAAGTCTAAAGAACGTAACTATGGTATGATAAATAAAACTGCCGAAGAACGCTACAAAGCACTTATAAAAAACGATACTAAAATATTACAATATGCCCCATTAAAACACATTGCATCTTATTTAGGTATTACCGATAGTACCCTTAGCAGACTAAGAGGTAAACTGTAAAACTTATTTCTTGCCTTTTGTCAAGAACCTAACAAATACTTAAACAGAAATTTGTATTGTAAACACTTTATTATGGTACAAATTTCAACTCCGGCTGCAATAGCATTTATTATAACCACAGTACTTACCGTATTCTTTTTATACAAAGCCACAAAAAGTATAAAAACACTCATAATCATATCTCTATGGATGATTTTAACTACAATACTGGCTTTTAAAGGCTTTTACAGTGAAACAAAAGGATATCCGCCACACTTTATATTTTTAATTGCTCCCGGAGTCTTATTTGCTGTTATAACAGGGATTGGAAAATCACTCTCAAAAGACAGAATTAGTACCTTACTTAAATGGCTTACAATACTCCATATTATCCGTATCCCAGTAGAGTTACTATTATTCTGTCTATATAAAAACGGGGAAATACCTCACCTCATGACTTTTGAAGGATACAACTTTGATATCATTTCGGGTATTACCGCACCCATCATCTATTACTTTATTTTTATTAAAAAAGCGCTTAATTGTAAATACCTTTTAGGATGGAATATCATTTGCCTAACCCTACTTATAAACATTGTAAGCATAGCCATTTTAAGTGCTCCTACTCCATTCCAGAAACTGGCTTTTAACCAACCAAATATAGGAGTAACCTATTTCCCATATGTATGGTTACCGGCTATAATTGTTCCTGTAGTTTTGTACTCGCATATTATATCCATCAAACAATTACTCAAATCAATAAAATAAAAAAGGCCGGTATTACTACCGGCCTCCTTTTCATAAAATTATGTGTGTACTATCTGTTTACTTTAAGCATTTTGTAAGTACCTGTTTTATCACCCACTTTTACATTGATGATAAACACCTGCTCGCCCTGAAGCTGAGTTAGGTTTAAGTTAATGGTTTGAGTACCACCTGTAGTTTGTGCATTAACTGTAGTGATTTTTCTTCCTACAAGGTCATACACGTCAACAACTACATCTTTACCACCTTCATCGTTAATTTCAACCGTTACCTTACCGTTTGTAGGGTTAGGGTAAAGACTTACTATGTCTTTTAACGGATTTGGAGTATCTATACCCAGAGCCTCTTCAACTATAATATACTCTTCTTTGGTAAGCGACTGGTTACCGGCAACGTTTGTTGCTATAAGAGTTACATCATAAGTACCTGCTTCGGCATAAGTAACTGTTGGGTTTTGCTCTGTAGATGTAGCAGGTTCACCACCTTCAAACGTCCAAGACCACTCTGTAGGGTTATTGGTACTAAGGTCAGTAAACGTTACTGTTTCACCTTCTTCAACCTCAACCTGATCTGCAACAAAATCAACCATAGGAGCCTGAGCACCTAAGTATTCATTAAGTGAGAACACTACGGTAGCCGAAGCGTTAAAGGTTACATCGTTAAATGTAGCATCCTGTTGCGGAGCATTACCACCGTTAGGGTGCTGAACAGAGAAGAAACCATATTTAAAGTCGGGCGTAAATGTTAATCCTGTTGGCTCAGAACCTGCAGGCATAGACGCAAATAACTCAATTTTAGGCTCATTTTGAGAATGGTCAGGACGAATTACCCAAATGTAATTTAATCCACCATCCTGGCATACCCAAAGGTTACCTTTATCATCAAACACAAGGTTATCGTTACCATCACCCCATTGTTCGTTTACTGTTCCGTTTGCAGTTTCAATGTCGTAAGACATACCTCCGGCAAACGTTTCAAAGTCGGTAATAGTATCATTTACACTTGCAGGGTCCGTAAATCTGTAAATACGATTTCTTCCTTTTGCAGTGAAGTAAATTTTACCATCAAGCGGACTGATATCACAGTCTTCCACACCGTTAAAATTAGTACCACCTACAGAAGCGGCTACTGTATTAAGATTGTTTCTGTCTGCCTGAGTTGTATTAGGAACCTGAATCCATCTTGCTTTAGCAGAGCTTGGCTCGTTATCAGACATTTGAAGATCTAAGTGAAGTACATATACAGTACCCGAGTATAGGTTACCAGGTACATCAGGTACAAATTTGTAAACACAGTGTGTACCACCGTCTTCTCCATAGTAAGCTGCTGATCCATAGGCTTTAATCACCACGTTTTCGTGATTCATTCTACCCATAGCCCAAAGTTTTTCCTGTTTACCGTTACCGTATTCCATAACCTGTGCAGTAACAGGGTCTATTTCCACTAACCAACCTTCGTCATCATAACCATCACCGTTAGCATCGCCTGAAGCTGTATTTTCCTCGGCAGTAATAACTGTTCCCCAAGGTGTAATACCGCCCGAACAGTTTCTTGTAGTAGTTACAAGATCATTGTTATAGAAGTCTACCGGCTGAGAATAGTCTACTTCCCAAAGCTGATTGTCTGTATTTAAGTGAATATCCAGCATAGATACACCACCCGGAGTGTTCTCATGGTTTACAGATAAATGCCCTAGTTCACTACTTCCGTCTGTTGCCACATAAGCAGAGAAGTCGTTGTTACCCGGTACGTTACCCGAACCGTCCATGTAGGCTTCTCCCTGTTTGAATAATAACTGGAACCTGTGGTCTTCAGATATTATCAGGTTAGATGTTTGTCCTGTAGGGTTGATAGAAGTGAAACACGCAATGTGTTCTTCATCACAAACCTCCATTTCCTGATGAGCATCTTTAATATACATATCAAAACTGATATCAGAACTTTGTCCGTCACGGTTGTGCATCTCAACAGAAATTCTGTTCACACCTTCCTGGAATACTGTTTTAGGCAGTATGTGAGCGAAGTATCTCTTCTCATCTGCACCATCTACTGTAGAGGCAGATGTAGTTAAATAGTCAAAGTCACCTTCGGCCATATTATCCCTAAATACTTCTACACCGTTTACATAAACAACAGCACCATCGTCTCTTCTTAATCCAAACTCTACATTATCTGCCACATCTGCAAGGTTAATTTCTATATCCCTTGTAAAGTAGTATGTAATGTATTTGTTTGAAGAATCAGGACCATAAGAAATAGTTGTTTTCATTGGGTCTCCATATCCAAGTGGTGCTTCTCCTCTATCCCATGAATTATTATCATAAGTAAGCGTACCCCACTCACTATTATCAAGGCTGGTACCGTTATCAAGATAAGCCCAAGTTTCTCCTTTTGGAAGCGGGTATGAAGCCGGATCAAGCGGAGGAAGGTTAAAGTTAACCTCCATATCAAAACCAAGATCTGAACTGTTTGCAGAAGCTTGGTGTAGCTCTACCGCAATTACGTTAGTACCGTTTTGAAGTAAGTTAGCCGTTTCAACTAGTTCATAAGTAGTTTCATCTTCACCACCTACTGTCGAAGAAGCATAAGTATTGTAAGTAACAGCACCTTCAGGCATGTTAGTTCTAAAAGCCTCAACACCGTTTACATATACCACAACACCGTCATCTTTTAATGTATGGAACAATAACGAACCTATTTGAGAAGCATCTTCCACATTAAACGTATGTCTAAAATAGTATGTTGGGTATTTGTTGTTAGCATCTTCACCATAACTAAGCGTTGTAGCTTCAACACCGTCACCATAACCTAATACACCGTTACCAAACATCCAGTCGGCATCATCATATTCAACCGCTGTCCATTCAGTACCAAGGTCCACGCCGTTATCGTTGTACTTCCATAAGCTTTGAGCAGCAATTGGGAAGTTACCCACAGGATACTCAGTAGAACTCTCTAACCATGCAAGGTATACCGGAGTACCATCAAGAGGAATCTCGGTAAATGTTACTATACTACCCAGTTTAGTACCTGTAGCCACAACGTTAATCTCTGTAGCAGGATCACCCGCTAAAAGGAAGTAAGTTGTTGCAAGTGTGTTTACGTCGTTAGGGTTTTCAAACACTTTAGAAACATCCACACTAAGCGAAGTATTATCTATAAATAAAGTATTTGGCATCCATCGGCTGTTTATATACAGAGTATCATTTTCTGTATTGTTTAAGGCATGAAGTACATCTGTACCAATTTCCTTACCTATAACTACGTTATTGTTAACGCTTTCAACTTCGTTAGTAAGGTACATACCGTTACCATTATCATTCATAACACTCCAGTTACCTTTAACCGCATTACGGAAAGGAGCTTCCATATCCCTTACAGGATTTGTAGCCGGCTGGATTGAAGCATTAGTATAAGCTACCTCTACAACTTGAGAACCGCTGTTTACTAAGTAACCGCTATCGTCCTGATTAAATGTATAGTTGTAAACAAGATTATCTGTAACATCGGTTATAGTAAGGTACATGTCCTCACGTATTTCATCGATAGTCTTAGCTGTATCCCAAATACGGAATTCATCTATATCACTGCTTGTTGGCGCATCATTAGAAAGGTTTCTACCAAAAGCAAGGTTATTAGAGTTTGGCTGGAATTCGCCTACCGGCATGCTGTCTACAAGTTCGCCGTTTACATAGAACTTAAACTCACCGTTAGGTATAAATGTTACAGCAACGTGGTTCCATTCGTTTACTCCCCAAACATGGTCAGAGTTTAATGTGTTCCATCCGCCACCTGGACCCTGTCCGGTAATGGTTTGAAGTGTTTGGTTTCCTAAAAACTCCATTTCCCAACCGTAGTTGCCGCCGTTAAAACTGGTAAAGCCTACAAGTTTTTTATTAGCTCCCGATGGTTCTCTTAAACGGGCCCAAAGTTCAATTGTAAATTCTTCCGAAAGTGCTGCGTTAACACCTTCTTTAGGTATTTGTACATCATGATTTGCTCCAAGGCTAAGTACACCTCCCTGTGCTATAATAGCAGCAGCCGGGTCTATTTCAAAAGCAAGATAGTAGTTACCTATTGCAAGGTCTACATCTTCAAAAACAACCACACCGTTTTCTTCTGTAGCAGTTGCTACAGTTTGGTATGTACTGTTAGGATCACCTTTAATTAATGAATACTGTGCTACCGTAGCATTAACCGCTGCAAAGTCTTCAATTACTGTTGCAAGGTCTACTTCTAAATTAGCAACACTCATATTAAGGGCATTTAAATGCCAACCTCCAGAGATGTATTTGTTATCGTCATCCTCACCAAGAGGCAGTACTTCGTTGTTATTGTTACGTGAAACAACAAGGTTTTGTGTGTAGTTAGTAATACCACCATTTACATATAAACCGTTTAGTATTTCGTTTGTTATACTCCAGTTACCTGTAACCTGATCCGGGAACTCTTCGTTCACTACAGATACCGGACTTGTAGAATTAACAATAGAAGCATTAGTATAACTTACCACAGTAGTTTGTGTACCTCCTGCGTTTTCAAGCGTACCGTTATCTTCCTGATCAAAGTTGAAGTTGTATAATAATCCGTCCTGACCTTCTTCAAGAATCATGTGCATTTGCTCCACAATTTCTGCTTCTGTCTTAACGTGATCCCATATACGGAACTCATCCATCATAGAATAAGTCTGCCCTCCATAATTGATACTCTTACCAAAGGCAAAATCCCAGTTTTCGTTAGTAACAAAATCAGAATAAGCATTTTCACCCTTAAGCTCACCATTGATATAAAGTTTAATCATACCACCCGGAGAAGCCGTAACTGCAACGTGATTCCACTCTCCAATATTTACAGGAGTACCAGAGTTAATACTGTTCCAAGCACTTGTATTTGTTCCAAATACTGCAGATATGGTATTGTTATCCGGCATTTCAAGAGAGAAACCTGTAGAGTTACCGTTTATCTTACCGTGATTAGATAGCAATTTATCGTTATTACCCGGATCCTGAGTTACATTTACCCAGAATTCAAGTGTAAATGCTCCCTCCATAATAGGATTCATTTCAGCATAAGGAATAGTAGCGTCATGACCACCGGTAAGTGATAAAGCACCACCTCTACCCGGTACAAACTCAGCTACCGACCATGCTACATAATATGTACCTTCGGTAAGGTTAGCGTTATAGAACGTCACATTTTGACCATCAAAGCTACCTTCAGCAACGTTTACAAACTCTTCCGATCCTTCTTCCTGTTTAAGTAGATAGAACTGTCCGGCTGTTTGCGTTATAGTTTCGTAGTCTGTTATACTTTCCTCAAGGTTTATTTTTACTGTTGCAAAAGGAGTATTTAAAGGATCTATTCTCCATCCTCCCTGTAGGTAAGTCATTTCCTCATCACCCGGTACAACTGCAGTAGTTTCAATATTTTGTTTACCAATAACTATGTTACTGTTATAAGCTGTAATGTTATTAGGGAAAGTTAAACCTAAGTTATTGATATTATTGTTACGGCTCCATTTACCTGTAACTACTTCCTGATACTCTTCCGGAAGTACACTTACCGGAGAAGTTGCTGTAGCAAACACGCCTCCGTTAAGGAATATTTCCTGCTCTACAGCACCAAGGCTAATAAAGCTGTCCTCATCCTCATCGGCAGCACTAAAGTCAAAATAAATAGCAAGATCTTCCTCCTCACCTGTTAAGTGATAATGCATTTGCTGATTGATCTCATCAGCAGTAAGTGCTCTTTCCCAAATACGGAACTCATCAAGCTCTGTTTGTACAGCACTACCATAATACGGACTGTAACCAAATCCTAAACCAAACTCATTAGGGATATATTCACCAAACGGAGCCGAAGCTATTTCCTGTCCGTTTACATAGTAAGTCATGGTACCGTTTTTAGTAACCGAAAGGGCTACGTGATTCCACTCTCCTACACTCCATACATCACCCTGTCCTGAAATGGTATTCCATCCCGAACCGTTTGTACCTACAACCACATTTAGCTGGTTGTTATCAGGAAACTCAAAAGATATACCTGTAGTAAGGTTGTTTACCCTACCGTTGCTCGCTATGATTTTGAAGTTATTACCCGGATCTGAAGTAAGTTTACCCCAAAACTCAATAGTAAAGTCATTACTTAAAACTTCGTTTACCACTTCTGAAGGAATAAGCATTTCCTGAGCACCTGCCAGTTTAAGCACATCACCACGTGTTGACTCAAAATCAGCCTCTTCCATAATAGCCTCATCAGAAATAATTCTTCCGTAAAGATTAAGTTTATCTAATAAACCAATATATTTCTTATCCTGGAAGTTGTTACCTATTGTAATATCAGCTTCTGAAGCTATTGGAGTAATAATGTTGCTCCACTCCTGGATTAGGAATCCGTTATAGTATACTGATAGTTTTCTTTTTACATTATCGTATTTCCATACAATGTAAGACCATTGGTTTACAAGCAGGTTGTACTCTGTAGAAAGTGTAGTACCTGTAGCGTGGTCTGTATAGGTTAGCTTACCGTTAGAGCTGATACCTAAAGACATACCCTGTCCTTCTGCACCGTTTGAGAATATTACAGAACCTGTTGAAGTAAACTGCTCCGGTTTAACCCAAAATGCTAAACTAAACGGACGGTTGTTCATATCAAAAGCCGTAGCATAAGGTATGCTCACGCTTGTTGTTGCACCAAACTGTAAAGCCCCGTTAGCCACATTATCTCTGTCGGCTGCAAAAGCATAGTTCTCTGCATTAATTGTATGATTGTAGTCAGATACGTCAAGAATAGAGTTATCAATACCCATTTCCAGTTTAAGCGCATCGGCATTCTGGCTGGTAAGCATATCTTCGTGTATGATTGTCTCAAAGTAAGGCTGCCCTACCGAATCTACATACTCTACTTTCATCCTTCTGTCGTCTGCATCACCATAAACATTTATCCTCAGGTAAGTTTGTTTTACACCTGTAAGGATATAATTACTGTTATAGTTAATGTTGTAGTTACCACTACCTACATCTGAATTAATGTTACCCGAAAGCACATCGTATAACGGATAGTTTACATCACCGTCCCTTATCATGAACTTTTGCTCATGGATATCGGCACTTAAAGAAAGTACTCCGTTAATGTTGTTATCCTTAATGTAGTTGATTAACTCCTGAGACTGCACTGTGTTACAGAAGTTCCTGCCGCCACAGTTACGCTCAAACGAAGGTGTACCGTTTATAAGTACTTTAAACGTAGCTGTAGAGTTTAGTAGTCCGTCTTTAAGCCATTGCAGCTGATCTGGACCTAAATGCTGCGATATACCGTCGCGGTAGCTACGGTTATCCAATAAAAAGTATTCTACATCCTTATACACATAAGATGAGAATAACCCCTGTCCTTCAGGTGTACTGTTATACTCCGGGTTAGGCCACCAGTCCATAAATATTTCACGCATCTCGCCAATGGTAGGAAGCGTTTTATTAAATTCATTTGGACCCAGGTCATGGTTGTCTGTAATAGCTAACTGTGGCATTGCTACAGTTAAACTGTCATGGAAATTCCTGAAGAATCTGTAACGGTCAAAAGCCATATCCTTGTTAGCCCAGTCGTCCACACCATCAGGACATTGTCCCATAGCGTGTTGTAACCCTAAAAGATAAACGGCATCACCCAGCCACACCATAAGGTCACTCTCCTCTTCTGCCATCACATTAAACATAGTAGGAGTACCATTAAAATGGAATTCAGCTTCCGGCTGATCTATACAACGGGTAAGGTCATATATACGGCCACATCCGCCAGAAAGGAATTCAAAATCGCTAAGGATATTCTGTCCGTTAGTGATTGATGTTTCACGACCCGATGCCGTACCGTTTTCCAGTACCTGAGCCGTGTAACTTGCTCCCTCTGTAAGACCGGTGTACTCAAAAGACCTAAGGCTGTAACCTAACCTGTCATCTGAATTGTAAACCGTACCTGTAAGAGGAGTGTTTTCTGTACCGTTTTGGGTAAATGAGATGGAAAGCTCATCTCCCGAACCGGTGTTGTTTTTGGTTAAAACCCAAACCCTTACTGAGTTATTGTATACAGGGCTCATCATGGGTCCGTATACTATGGAGTCTCCCGGAATGGTTTGTGCCTGTAGGCCAAAACTCATTATTAAAGACACCATAAAACTCAAAAAAAGTAAACTTTTTTTCATTTCTGCTGTTGTTGGTTTAAATTAATGAATAGATTCTGCCGCTAAATTAGCTTCACTATTCCTTAAGGGCTGTTGGAAATCCTTAAGTTTACTTTAAGCCAACATGAAGATTTTTAAGACTGCAATGTGCTCATTTTCACCTAAAAACACTTAAAGTGATTCTTAACATTGAAAATGACAATAAAAAGTAGAAAAATGACACTTTTTTAATATCTATACCTCTAAATAAACAACAAAACCAACCATGTAATAATTATTACATAATTGGCTCAAATCTTAACTTTCGCTTAAAACACTAATATACTATATTAATGCGCGACAGATAATGTATTTATTTTTTAGATAAAGCAGGATTATCGGTTAGTGATTCTAAAAAGGAAATTAACTGTTTTATCTCCTTTTTACTCAGTTCCAGTTTATCCGGCGGAAGGGTTTGATATGGCAATTCGTAGTCCAGTCCCTTACCTGCAGCACCTCCCTCATTATAAAATGCTATAACCTGTTCCAAAGTCTCATAAGCCCCGTTATGGAAATAAGGTGCCGTAAGTTTCACATTCCTTACAGTTACCGTTTTAAACGAGTTTCTGTATATTTCCTGGTTATCATCAATAATACCATTGCTTATACGCCCGCTATCGGTATCAACCATAAGTGTATCAGGATGTTTTAATACGCCCAGTATCTCACTCTCGTTTTCTCTAAACAATGGGGGAACCAATCCGCTGAATGTTGGCGGATAATGACAGGTTGCACACCCTGCCTTACCCATAAAAAGATTAAAACCTGCTTTTATATCTTTAGAGAGATTATCTTTCTTTCCCTGCATGTACAAATCAAAATCACTCTTAAACGAACGTAACGATAATACATAAGAGGTTAATGCCGAAGAGAACTGATATCTGTTAACAGCTTCTGTATTTTTAAACACTGTACTAAACTGTACTTTATATTCAGGGTAGGAATTCAGTTTACTTACTATTTCTTCAAAACTGGTATTGAACTCCATATGATTTTCCACTACGTGTTCTGCCTGCTCTTCCAAATCGTATGCTCTTAAGTCGTAAAAATACCTGTCGGCATAAACCGAATTGACTAAAGTGGGTGAATTACGCAATACATTTTTACCTTCCATACTGGCCATCGATGTTTTATAACCATCGGTAAAAGCAAGTTCGGGCTTATGGCAGGTAGCACAACTCATTTTACCGTTCTTGCTTAATCGGGTATCATAAAACAGTTGTTCTCCAAGTTTACGCAATTCTTCACTATCATCCTCTTTTTTAAGCAGACTGTAATAATACGGGTTAAGAAAATCTTCAGAGAAGATGTTATCACTATAAGCATTCCACGATGGTGTATAGCTTTTCATTTCGGCATCCGTTTTAATACCTAATACTGTTTGCATTTCATGAAGCTTACCGTATAGGGGATTAATATAATTTTTTATAAAGGTAAGTCGGTCAAAATTTTCAAACGATCTCCTCTTTTTCAAAATAGAAACCGACTCTTCAAAAAGCTGTTCAATTTCATTTCTTAATCCTTCATTAGTTTTTAAAAGTAAAGGCTGCAATGCTTGCTCTATTCCCCGTAATGAACAAGCTGCCTCTTCCATAGCGTTCAATGAACCCGGTGTATCAAACCCGGTTATCCCCCTAGCCATAATCCTTACAACTTCAAGTCGACAGGCTTCCAGTACTTCAAAATCATAATAAAATGCACGTCTTTTAATAGCACTAACCAAAACCTGATAAGAATCCCTTACCTCCTTAGCCAGCTTATAGGCCTTATCACCATCGGGTTTGTCTTCAAGAAAAAGCAACTCGTCTAATACCTGTAATCCTACAGGTTCTACTATTGTAGGAATAGCTTTGTAATGCCCTGCTTCCAGATTATCCAAAGGCATACTGTTTTTATAGGCTGCCGGACTCATACCATAGTAGTTTTTGCCAACCTTGTCATCTACAGGAAGCGGATCAGGGTGTAAAAGCGGAGCACCGTTTATATAAGCTTTTACATGTTCAGGGTAATAAAACTCAAGTATGTATTCACATTCCTTAAAACTATTACGGGTAGCAGTTAACTGTTGCCTTATTTTCTTAACAGATGCTTCTCCCCTTCGATAAAGGGAAGCAGTATACTCTAAAGTATTTAATTGTGTATTAAAATTATCTACAGATGTGATTATAATATCCCGAAATTCACTCGTATAATAATCACCCGAAGTGTATTGAAGGTTAAAAGGCAATACAAAAACAGCCAGTATAAGTAGTGGTAAAAAGCGTTTATACTTAGTATTCATCCCAAAGAATGTTTAGTAGTACAAACTTACCATGATACAGTATTAATGAGAGTTCATGATATATTAAGAAATGATTAAACTATAAAACAGAAAAGGCAGCCAATTGGCTGCCTTTTCTGTTTTATAGTTTGTTAAAAATATTATCTCTTCAGTGAGAAGTGAGCTTTAAACTCTTTCTCTACA
>NZ_JAZGZU010000016.1:0-98617 GCF_036347315.1 Flavobacterium sp. C4GT6 | reverse complement strand
ATCTTTTCTACTTTTACAAACTTTTAGTACTGTTTTTTTAATGTTTTTTTAACGCTATTTTATAACTAACTGAATAGATGTGTTTTGAGAAAAAGTTTTTTTTTGAGAAAGACTTGAAACAACTTGAGATAATAGAGAACAGCTCCAAAACAGCTATACTATATATAAGAATAATACACCTACTCTATTATATATAGTATAAGAACTAACTCATTTAGAGTTTTTATTTCTAATATTTAATTCAAAATTAATGTTGGTAAGAATTTAAATACTCAATTACACACTGAGATACTCCTTCCCTATCATTTTCTATAGTCTGAAATAACCCCAACGGATACGGACAGTTATACGGGTACACATCTAATTGTGTATTTAACACTTTCATTAAAGGAAGTTTTTCTGTTTTATCAAGAACTAAAAAAGCCAAATCACCTTCGGGTAGTGGTTTATTCTCACAATTTAGAGCCTCACTGTTAATGGTATTTACAATTTGTGAAGCAATAAGTAGCTTAACATGGTGTGGCATACCGGTAAACTTGTCGGCACCCATAATCATATGGCTGTTATTGTTCCAGTAAAAGCTTACATATTTATTGAGTCTTATAGCTACAAGCGAATCTCCTTTTGAAATCATACCATCATCAATCCTATTTCTTACTATATATGAAGAAGCATCGGCACAAAATTTAAGGAGTCGGGCTCTAATAACATCCTTAACAATCGCATCATTCAACTGATGTAAATCATTTACTGCAGGCAGTTTTATTTTTTTATCGTGAAGCGAAGCATTGCTAACCGCACTATTATACAGCTTTAAACTTTGTTGCCTGTTACATTTAGGAAGTATTTCCAGTAAACTATCGGTATATTTTTTTAATAAGAGTAGTGAATCCCCTTTCTGCGTATTGTAATGAGACGAATATTCTACCAGCTTATTATAGTTTTCATTGATAATACCTTCCTGAATTGCAGCAAGCTTAATACTTTGCTCGTGTATTATATTCTGTGCAGATAATAATTCTTTATCCTTTTTACAGGAAACCAGTAATAATAGTAAACTTAGTAAAGAAATAGTTTTCATACAGTACATTAATAAGGCTAATACCCCAGCTTTTTATTTATTATGGAATCGACAACAATACCCCCACGGTAAACACCTATTCTTAATGCGGTAACCAAACTGTCTTTAATTTTAAAAAACGCTTTTTTATCGGTTTGATTATAACACAGTAACGAATCATTTAGTTTTGTGTAGTTGTTACCCATAAGTTCAATAACATTTTTTACAGGCATACCCACACTCACGTTATTATTATATAGTGAAATTCCTTTTTCAAAAAGGCAAACCTCTACAAACTCATCGGTTAACTTATCATAAACATATGGGTTAACAGAGTCATACACCACCAATGAACCAATAACACCTCTATCACCTTCATTATCTGATGTAAAATAATACACTCCGTAGTAATTATTTTTCCCTCTGTCAGGATAAATACTCACCCTTTTTTTACCCAAAAACGAAGTCGTTACATTGCGCCCTACCTGACGTTTAATATCCTGCACATTTATATCTTCATCTAAAAGCGATGGTTTAGGCTTGACAGATACTTCTGTTTTTTCATGAACAACACTATTGTTAGGCTCAACATTTTCTTTACAGGATAATAATAAAACTAAAAAAACTAATAAGGAAGTTACTTTCATAGGTAAGGTTTTCTCAAATATAATAATTTAACTAAAATTACTCACTCTATTATATATTAGTGTATGCTAGCTGTATTAATAGACATTTGTCCTCAATTTACACCCTACCTCAAATTTACTTTTGCTACAACCTAAAACTTTAATGTATGAAAAAGATACTTATTATTAACGGACATCCCAATAAAGAAAGTCTCAATCACTCTTTGTGTGAAGCTTATAAAAAAGGGGCTACAGCTGCCGGTTATGAGGTACAGGAAATTGTTATAAGCGATTTAAACTTTAACCCTAACCTTCAATATGGGTATAAAAAGCGTATGGAGCTGGAACCCGATCTCCTTGATGCTTGGCAAAAAATACAGTGGTCTAACCACATAGTATGGGTACATCCGGTATGGTGGGGAGGTCTGCCTGCTATTACTAAAGGTTTTATTGACCGACTGTTTCTTCCGGGTATGGCTTTTAGTTATAAAGAGAATTCGGTTTTTTGGAATAAGCTGTTAAAAGGACGATCGGCTCATATTATAACTACGCTCGATCAGCCGGGGTGGTACTACAGGTTGTTTTTTGGCAGGCCAAGCATTAATCAGTTAAAAAAATCAGTGTTACAATTTTGCGGCATAAGTCCTGTTAAGCACACCTATATAGGTATAGTAAAAACTGCCAGTGAAGAACAAATTGAAAACTGGATTAATAAAGCATATAACCTAGGTAAAAAGCTAAAGTAAATTATTATGCCCCGAGTAAAAATTAAAAAAAGAAAACAAATTTTAGACATGACTGCTATGGTAGATGTAGCTTTTTTACTTCTTACCTTCCTAATACTTACCGCAAAACCAAAAGATATTGATTTACTACCTATAGAACTTCCGCTTTCTACCGAACAGCCCACACTGGCCGATGATGCTATTGTTATTACTATAGGTGAAGAAAAAACAACATTAAGCATACGTGAAAAAAGTGTAAGAGAATTAACGCTCGAAAAAATGGCAAAACGATATGGTATTAGTTTTACAGAAGCTGAAAAAACCGAGTTTATTAATACCGATACTTATGGACTACCGCTCAACCAACTATCGGGCTACTTATCACTGCCGGCTGTGCAGCGTGAAAAATACCCGGTTGCGGGTATTCCTCTTGATTCTATAGGCAATAAGCCTTCAGAATTTTATCACTGGATTTTTGAAGCCCGAACTTCGGCCAAAGAATTACGCAATAAAGATTTGCCCGTTGCCATAAAAGGAGACGGAAACGAAAAATATCCATATGTTAAAAACATTATAGATATTTTACAAAGTCAGAAAATAAACAGGTTTAGTCTTGTAACCAACTTAGAGGCTGAAATCTAAGGCTTTATAGCTGGCTCTTATACGGCTTAAATGCCTTGGGGTAACTCCTAAAAAAGTAGCCAGGTATCGCAAAGGTATGTGCTTTATGTAGTTAGGATAACTCCTTAACATAGTCTCATATCTTTGTACTCCTGTCTCTTTTTGAAACGAAGCAATACGCTTTTCTAACTCTACATACTGTATCTCGGCAAGCATTCTCCCCACCTGTTGCCATTGTTCACTTTGAGCATACAAGGCTTCAAGACTCTCTTTTTTTATTATTGTTAAACGGGTAGCAACCAGTGCCTCTATACTGTATTCTGCCGGAAACGATGTTATAAAGCTGGAATAGGCAGCCATTAATTCACCACTAAATGCAATACAGTTAGTAATATCATCACCCGCATCGTTTATATAAAACGAGCGAAGAATACCTTCATCTATAAAAGCTATTTCATCACAAAGCATACCCTGCTCAATAAGGTACTCTCCTTTTTTTAAATTTTTAGTATAAATTAAACCGTCCAGTTTATCTAACTGACCTGTACTTAATACATTAAAAGATTCAAAAAGCTTTTTCATAGGTAATCTCAAAAATACAATTTTACTTAAAATAAAAAAGCATGGATAACTCCATGCTTCATATTATACTATTTTTTACAACATCCGTCGAGATCCTCATAAGCTACCGGATCGGCTTTAATATCATCTGCATCATAGCCCAGTTTACTAATTGCTGTTTTAATGGTAGCTAAATCAGTCTTCTTAGTATTATAGGTAACACTAATTGTCATAGCCTTTTCGTCCAGCTGAACCATTTGTACACCTTTTGTTTTTAGCAACCCAAGGTTAAGCCTGTCTCCACACGACTCGCATTGTTTACAATGATCACAGTAAATAGCGGTTTTAATAACTGTTGTCTGAATCTTTTTTTGCTGAGCAAAAGCATTAGCCGACATAAAAAGGACTAAGGCAAAAAATAATATTTTAAGTAATTTCATGGTTGTTTATTGTTTTTCCAAATATAAGATACCGATTTACAAAAGCAAAACTGAAATCCTCAGCCTAAACTATTTTATTTTTCCAAGCAGTGAGAGTAAAAGCTCTTTATACACATCGCGGGTATAGGCTTTTTTCATAAGGTCTTTTGCTGGAGAATCTGATATCGAGGCTATAAACTGCTCCACCTTATCATCACAGGCTTGTTTCCAGTTGGTCAGCTTATCATGGGGCATGGCGGCAACCTGTTGCTCAATCATACCGGCAAATTCCTTAATCTGCCTGTTTATACAGTAATTACTGTCTTCCAGCTCACGGCATTGTGGCTGTATTTCGGTTTCAGGATGTAAAAAGTACCATCCGCCATAGTGTTGCTCTATATAAGCTGCAGTAATTTTTTGCTGTGCATACCCTGTAAATCCAAGGGCTAAAAGCAACATCAGGGTTAGTAAAGGTTTTGTCATAAGTGTTTGTTTAGCCGATAAATATAAGAATTTTACTGTTTTTCAATTATCAAAAAGTTTTACCAACTAATTGAATACTGTTTTATAATATCTCTTATAGTATGACATTGATTAAGCCTATCTTTAAGATTTGTATTATCTTCTCCTTCTTTATTATCTAAACTATTTAAACCGTTAACCATATATTCCTTTACTTCATCAAAACTCATCTTCCTATTTTGATAATCAAACACATAACGATGAACAGGCACAAAAAAAGGAACAAATTTTCTCCAGGCAGCTATTAACTCTTTACCTGTAATTTTAAAAACATATCCGTTACCATCAACTAAAACTCTGTTTAGGTGACATTCTTCAAAAACTTTTTGAGAAACACCGGGCATTATAGCGCTATATTCAATGAGCCCTAAAATCTCTTCACTGTTCCAGTTTTTTACAGAAACATCTAATAAGGGAAATTCCGGTTGTTTTTTCATTGACTAAATAAATTAATCATTTTTAAAATGCTCTCTTACCTCTTGTTCATTAAAATCAGGCGTCCAGTTTGGATTGATTCGGGCAACATCATCAGGCCATTTTGCAGAATTTAGCTGTTTTAGGTTATTTAACTGAGTAATGGCTTTTTCCACACTCCAGTCAGACTTTTTATCATCAGACAACATTACGTTTTTGCAGTTATCCTTAATCCAGTCTTCCCTCAAAAACATAATAAAATCAGGGTCGCCTTCATCTTCAAGATCTAAATCACTGGCAAACAAGCAACACTGGCATTCGGCCTCACGGGTAAAAAACGGAACTGGTTTTTCCAATAGTCCTGTCACCTCGTTACTACCACAAACCGGACACATAACGGGTACATCATCATACCCCTGGTTAACCGATGCTATAAGCACATCGGCTATTTTACTAATATTATCCTTTCCTATATTTTTTCCGGCAAGTGCCACGGTGGTTTTACCTTCGGTAAGTTCAAAAGAGCTGTTACTTAATGTCTCCCAGTCTGCCTTAGTATAGTTCACTTTTTTCTGTACAGGGATTAAAAAGAAAAAAATACGGTACCGCACAGTAAAGGTTTTAGCAATAGTATCTACCTCTGCAAAAGTGTATTCTTTGTGTATAATAAGGTAAACCAAAAGTATACCTACAGCTATATAAGCCTTTTGGTTAATATTACCGTTTATAAGCAGGTATAAAAACACCAGGCAAATAATTACGTATAGTATAGGCCTTATTATATTGAACCACGGTGCTTTAAAAGTATGTTTCATTTTTAAATATTAAGTTGCGCTAAAGTAAGTATTTCCTGCTAAAGTTTACTGTTTAAAAAAAGAAAGCCCCACACAAATGGCGGGGCCTCAAATTAATAATGCAGGTGTATTCTAACAAACTAACCTACTGTATTCGGCTAAACTCTTCAATACACTTTTTAGCACTTTGTTTAGCAACAGCCAGTGCGCGCCGGCGTGCTTCGGGATCAGTTTCCACATTGTGTTTTTTGAGATAATAGGTAGTGGTCTTATCAAACTCCTTTTGCAGCCCCTGTATAAAGGCTTCGAGTTTACCCCCTCCGGCAGAAATGTAGGTACTGTCGGCATTAAACTCTTTCAAAAAGTTTTTGTAGGCAACAAGGCATGCGCTTTCCAGCTCTTTTTCAAACTCACCGTAATCAAAACTCATGGCAAATACTATTAATAACTATCTATTGGTTGAATGAACGGCAAAATAAATTATAATACACCCAAGCACAGTTATAAAATTCTACATGAAATTAGTAAGATTTGTCAGGCGATAGCCACATTATCAGATTGTGAGAAGAATCACTATTTTAAATGATAAATTTTGAATGAGATCCTTCCTATCGTCAGGATGACAGCTCACCCTCTGTCATTTTGAGCGTAATGAAGTGAAGTCGAAACACGAGGCTGAAAAACCGAACTGATGAAAAATATTAATTATATATCAACTTCTGCGTTTTTACACTTATTACCTCATTACGGTCATTAAAAGTAAAACGGTAAACGGTTGTAGTATTGAACATCGTTAAGGAACTACGTGAATCATTAGCTCTCCCTCTATTGTTTACCACTTCGGCATCAAGGTAATTATCTATAGGTTTTGAAAAATACACATTGAATTTAGCCAAACTGTTGCTTTTCTTAAAGCTATGATATTCATTTTTAAAATTATATACATCATCAAGACTTTCTAAATGGTCAATATAATCAATATCATTAATGGAATCAGGTTTACGATTAATATTAAACCATGCTGTTTGGGGTATATAAACCAAAGTATCAACAACTTGAAAAGGTTTATCTTTCATTTCCTCATTAAGGTAGCTTATTGCAGCAGTATATCTATCATCTGCAACCGAATGTACCACAGCACAGGAACAAATTAAAAGAAGGAATAAAATTAAAACTGATTTCATAAGAATGTAAATATATAAGATTGCTTCGTATCCAGCAATAACATCAAGAGTAAGTACATCACAGTGGCAAACGGCCTAAGGTGCTGTGGCGTATAGAAAATTATAAACGAGGCGCGAAAAGGCATCCGCTGTTTGAGGCGATAGCCGAGTTCGGATGATTTAGCCGAGAGCCATAATTTTTAGCCTAAAGCATCTAAGCCCGACTTTTTCGTTCTTTTGTGTCACGGACAAAAGGACAAGTATTAATTTATTAACTGTTTTATTACTCCGGCCTCTGTCTTAGTATAGGTCGTTAACATCGTTTCAAACTCAGTTTCATCAATCAGTTTTATCTCATCAAAACCAAGAGTAAAACCGGCAATATATTGCTTTTGCGCATCCAGAAACCGAATACCAAACAAATAGCTATCACCATTTACATAGGTTTCAATAGCATCTATAACTGTATTATTCAAAATACTATTACAGAAAACCAGTTCAAAATTAGACCGCTTTACATCATATTCCCCTAAAACTACATAATCAGTAACCGATTCCATTTTACGGATAACAACATCTCCCTCTATTAAAATTTGTATATAACTGTTATCACTACACTCTATTATATAGGTATCAGTAAGTTCGTCGTTATAACCATCCTCATATACCGAAATCTTATACAATGCGGTTATTTCTTTTTTAAGAAAACAGTCTATATTTTTAATCATGTTACTTTAATTTCAGATTAAGCAATCCTCTAACTGGTACTAAGTCTGGTTAGTACTATAAACTTAAAAAAAAAAGATCCTTCCTATCGTCAGTGATGAAAATCACCCTCGCTCATTTTGAGCGCAACGAAGTGGAGTCGAAAAACGAGGCTTAAAAGCCGAACTGATGAAATAAATCTCTAAACTGTATCAAACTGACTTAAAACATCAAAGCCCGACTTTTTCGTTCTTTTGTGACACGGACAAAAGGACAACTACAATTTTATTGAGATTTCTCCGCTCCCCTTCGTTACGGTCGAAATGGAAAAAATTCTTCCTATCGTCAGTCTTAAAATTAATATACCACCTTTTTACTAACACTCCTGTTTACATCAATAACATAAAACAAAGCCTGTATATCATTTACATGAAGTTTAAAATCGGTAAACTCAGGGCTGTCGTTAAGGGAGTGGCAAACTACATACCCCTCTTCGGTATTGTGCTCAATAATCTCTTTTAGTAGCGGCATTTTACTTTGAGTAGTATAAATAACCCAGTATGGGAAATCACGATAACGCAACTTGTTTGTCCAATGTTGGCGTTGCAGTTCGCGCGTGCTCACAATACTATTTCGGCTAATGGCGTTACTACTGCCGTCGTCCATACTGTCGCCGTTAACCTTAAAGGCTACATAACGCCCCTGCACCGGTTTGTCTACCAGTATCCCGTGCTGACTCAAATCCATAAGGAAGTCGGCATCCTGATAATTACTAAGCAACCCAGCCTGTACATTAAAGTCGGCCAGTGGCATCAGCATATAATACTGTCCGTTAGGCAGCTCTATAAACTTATTCCCGTTTTTGTTTTCAAAATCAACAGGGAGCTTCACTACCTCACTACTCCTAACAATTGTGGTATAAGGTGTATCGCTGTTAAGCACCTTGTTAAGTATCTCTATTTTAGAATTGGGTATGGGTCTTCCTTTCTCATAATTAATAATGGTTTCGCGACTTGCACCTATCAGGTCGGCCAACTCGCGTTGGGTTAGTCCCAGGTGCTCCCTCTTCTGTTTAATCTCTAATGCGTCCATATTCAATACTTTATCGTAACTGTTGATAACTTTTAGATGTTAAAAAGTGATTTTTTACACTTTCGTATTTTGAAATGTGGAATATTCCACTTAATTTTGTACCAATGTTTGAGCAAATATACACATTATATGCAAATAAACAACAATATTACACATCAAATTGTGGAACTTAGCGAAATAAAAAAAGGATACAATAAGTACTTACGTTCTTATGAAGCACAGCAGGATGTAGAAAATTACACTTACATACTGGAACAAAAAGCCCTTGTAAGCGCCCGTTTAAAGCAACTTTACACTAAGCTGGCACAACAACAGGCAACACAGCAGCACAACCCTGCCCCGGTACGTTACACTAAATACACTCCCTGTAGCCATGAACAAAGTGCAATACTACACTTTAACAACGACAAAAGGTTTAGTATTACAGAATAATACAGATAGTAGATAATAGACTGAAGACAAAAGACAATTACTCATTAATCTATTATCTGTCATCTATCCTCTTTAAGTCTTTAAAAAATTAACTTTAAAACGCCTTACGCCATGAAAAACCTTATCTGCCAGTTAGAATCGGTTAACCGCCTTATCAGCGAATGCGAACAGGAAATAGAATCCATTCAAAACCTGCCTTACTATTCGGTTTTTAAGCTGGAAGATCAGCGCACTTCCGATTTAACCCAACTCACTTCTCAGTTAAAGGGATACCACTCCCAAAAAATTATCCTGCTAAACCAGCTGGAAACTTCACTAAAATTTGAAAAAGCCGCAAGTGAGCAATATGCTATTGCGGGTTAGTTCAAAACAATGAGGCATAAGGCAAAAGTTTCCACGCCTGCTTTTTACTTATGCCTTTTACCTTCTATTTAATTCTTCAATCTTTTAATCTTTAAATCTAAATCCCATGACAATTACAGGAAACATTGAAAACATTGAGTACCGCAACACAGCCGGACACGAAAAAAAAGTAGTAACCATAGTGCCCGATCATCGCCAAAGAGCCTTTGTAGAGTTTCGCGGACGTAAAATGGACGACCTACACGGCCTTAAAGAAAACGACGAAATACAGGTTAGTGTAATGCTGGAAGGCAAAATATCTAAAAACAGCGGCATACAGTACAATAATTTTGTAGCACAAAATGTAACACAAATTTTAAGGTAGAAAATATTGGGGAGATAGAACTCATAAAAAAAGCCCCTAAAGGAGCTAAAAACTTTTCAGTTATTTTATTTTCTTGAGTAAACTGTGAAAGAAAAGTAAAACAAATTCTTCACGATAAATTAATAGAATAAGCAATACTATAAAAATGATGAGATTAGTAAAGCTTTTTTCTGAAATTTTGAGGTCTAATCCCCAGTTCGCCTTTTGTTTGGGCATAATTAATAAAATAAGGGAAATATCTTGATTCCTATGATAATAGGAAATATCAAAGTTACTAATTATTTAGTTTTTTTTTATCTGAAAATCAAAAAAAACTAAATAATTAGTAATTGAATAAATAAAAATTCTACTTATGCCTTATGCCTTATGCCTTTTAACTCATTATCTTAAAAAACATAAAATCATGAAAACCAAACAGGAAGAATATACCCGTAAAATACTGGAGCAACTGGAAACCCTTTTTACCGAAAACAGTGACAATGCCATTTCCCTTACTGAACTGGAAGACAATAACAATGCTGCCGATTTTTTCCATGCCCTGGCAAACCTTGCCCCTGCGGTAGTGTACAGTCAGCTTACCCAAAAACAGGTAAATACACTGGAGTTTAACCACGTTGCAAACCGACTGTGTGTAATCAATTCGGTTACTAAATAATCAGGTAGTTACTTATAAAAATATTAACATTTACTTGAGAAACCTTTAATACTTAAATAGTTAATTTCAATTTCGTAAGATTGAAAAATTGAACATTCAAATTTAAAAATGTCACCTGCCCTTTTGGGAACCTTAATCTTTAAATAGTATAATTATTAAATCTTAAATCAAACGAACCATGCAATATAAAATAAGAGGAATAGTAGTAGCCGTAGGCGATACCAAAACAACCAAAAAAGGTACAGCCCTTAAACAACTTCAGTTTGAACAGGAAGACGGCAAATTGTTTTACCCTACTGCATTGGGTACTAAAATAGAACTACTGGACGATATGCTGCCGGGCGATGTGGCCGACCTTGAATTTCACATTAGCGGATCTAAAGGTCTTTACAATAACGTGATTATTGATAATGTTGTAAGGGTATAAATTACCTGCAAAACACCTGCAAAGCATTTGCTAAAAATATTTGAAATGAATTTTTGCGCTTAATGAGCAAAAAAAACCTTCCGCATATAGCCCTCTATGTGGGCGACTGGGAACGTGACTGTAATGTTTTATCGCTGGAAGCCGAAATGGCCTGGCTTAAAATAATATTTAAAATGCACCTTTCGGGTAATGAACCCGTATATAAAACCTCTGCAAAAGGCTTACAAATTCTCTGGAAATGTACAGCCGATAAAACTGCCGAACTTATTGATGAACTCAGCATTAATAATATATGTGCAATCGATGAAATACAAGGAGGTTACAGTTTTACTTCCCGACGTTTACAACGTGAAAAAACAATCTCACAAACACGTTCTAAAGCTGCTAAAAAACGACATAATAAAGCAGAAGAAAATACAACAACCCTAAACAAAATCCCTGCAAAAGTGTTGCAAAACACTGACATTGACAATGACAATGATATTGACATTGAAGTTGAAATTAAAACTGATTTTGACGGAAAAGAGGGTATGGGAGAAAAACCAACCGTGGTACTGCCCTACCCCTCGGCCGAGTTTGCCCGCCAATGGCAACTCTGGAAAACCTACCGCCACAATGAGCACAACCAAAACTACCAAAGCGCCGAAAGTGAACAGGCAGCACTGGTACAGCTAACCAACCTTGCTCAAGGTAAACAAACTACCGCCATAGCTATACTGCACCAAAGCATCAGCAAGGGATGGAAAGGACTATTTGAAATAAAACAACAAGGCAATGCAGGGAAAGAACCTGCCTCAAAGTCGAAAGTTAAGTATAGCGACGACTTCAAACGAAAAATTGCTAAGCGTTTACAGTCCGGTTAACTGCATGCGCCACGGCGGAAGGCTTACCACTATCGACAAAGCCATAAATGCCCCCGCCCCCACACTGGGAACACTGCAACGCGAAAAGAGTAAAGATTTTGCTATAGGCCTTACAATGGGTTGGCTGGTGTACCTTAACGATATACTTAACCTAAACAAACCCATGACCGAAGATCAAATTGAGCTTTGTGCCATTGAGGTTAACGAAACCTACTACACCCTCAAAATAAGCGACCTTACCTTTTTGTTTAAAAAAATAATCAGTGGCGCGTATGGCGAATTTTACGAAAGCCTCACCATCCCAAAGGTACTGTCGTTTTTTAGGGAATACTTTGAAGAACGCTGCCAGCTTGCCGAACAGCAGTCACTACGAACTCATAACGACGACAAAAGCCATTCGGAATTTAATTACTCTAAAAACATAAAAAGGGTATTAACCGGAAGTACGAGGTATAAGTAGTAATCAATGAAAAACTAAGACTTCACCCTTTAAGACTTTCAACTTTCGACTTTTGACCTGAAGACTTTGGACTATTTGGTCTCCCGTTCTTTGACATATTGTTTTTTCTTTTTATTTAAAATTTACCCTTTAATGGGGATTTTATTAAAACATAAAACATTATAAATTAGCATATTATAAACAACTAAAAATTTTACATTATGAAAACAATCAAAACTTTAGTTTTAATGCTGGGGATGTTTTTAGTTGCTGGGTATGCCTCAGCGCAAAGCACTACAACAATCAATACTAATAACGAAGGAAATAAAAGCTCAACCGTAATTCCTCATGAAAAAGGTATTGATGTTATAATTGATCAGCCAACTTCAACAAACAATTACAACACAACTACAACAAAAAAGAAATCGAACAATCCTTATGATAATGTAACTATTAAAAAAAAGGAAAATGAAGTAAAAATGCATCCAAAACCAAAGGGTGTACAAATGGGGAAACCAAACGAAGGCAAAGTAACCCGGGAATAAATTAAAAAGGAGAGCTAGTAAGCTCTCTTTTCTTTATAAGATTGTAGCACAAAACATTCCTAAACCAACTATTAAACAAAAACTGATTATAAAATTATAGGCATTATCTTTTTGAATATAGCTGTCTAATTTTTGTTTACGACCAAAAAACACCAAACGCAAAAAAGCACCGGGGTAAATAAAAATAAATTCGGCAATAAATTCAAAAACTATTTCCAGTACAAAATCCATCTGCTAAAGCTATAAAAAATCACTCAAAGTTACTAATACGGTAAAACTCGTCGTAGCGTTCAATAAGGTTATTTTGCAGCAGTTGGGTAAAAGTATAATCAAGAGTATCTTTTTCATGATCAAAATCACGGTAACCGGTAAGCTGATATACCTGTCCGCTATCCTTATTTATTATCAGCGGAATGTAACATGTATTCTCTAGGTTGGTATTAACACCCTGTTCTTCGTTAGGGTCAATGGCATATACATAGCCATACATCCTGAAATCAATATAATCAACCCGAAGCACAAGCCTAACCTTACCTTTTTCATGTTCAAAGTACTCACGATTAAGCCCCTCTATAAAAGCGGCTACCTTAGCATCTATATTATCGTTAATAACCATAGGCCCAGAGATAAAAAAAGTTAACCTATATGTCTGGTTATTAAACAATAATCAGACACATAAATTAACAATAGTAAGTTTTTTGAAGAAAGTGGTTTGTAAGGCTATAATCTGATATTTCTATGTTCTCTAATCTCAAAACGAACAATATCGTACAGCACCTCAATAAGCGATCTAAAGTTCATAGCACTCTGTTTTAGTTAGTTAGGTATAAAGATATATAAATTTAACTTTAGATTAACAGATGGGTACAAAATTTAACATTAAAATATTTCAACACCCTTTGTTAATAAGCCTTACCGAGTATTGAAAATTAATTGTTTAACATAATTACACTATTTAATTAAAGTACAAAAACCAGCTTTTTGAAACCGGATATTATGTAGACAAAGCTTTCTTCCTGTAAATAATAATAGCATAAATACCTGTTATCATTTGCATTAGTATTGCTAGCATATAAAAGTATATATAAGCGGTATTATATTTAACCATTAACCCGTTCCATTCATTCCCCCTGCTTAATATCCTTACATGTGTATTACAAAAAAAATCACGGGATGTCTTAAGGTACACATTTGCAGAGAAAACAAAGTACATTATAAACAATACTATTGTTATGTAAAAACCTATTTTAAAAGGTATTTTAAATCCTTTCCTTATAAACAGATATTCCACCAAAGCACTCCCTCCCATTAAGGCAAGAGCAAAAATATCAAACGGAAGAAAAAACTTAAACTCGTTACTATTAACAAGAACTACTATAAAGCATAGCAAAAAAGCAACTAAGGTAAAGCGTAATAAAGTCATGTTAATGATATACGTTTTAAGAAGTTTTGATTTCCCTGTACTTTGCTAAAAAAAGTGCAACAATTACAAGCTCCAGTAAAGCCGAAGTAAAAAAGGCATAAAACGACATGGAGAAAAAAACAAACCATATTTCCTGCGGACTTTGCAGTCCCAGCATTTCAAACACACGGGTGTAACTCCTAAACGGATCGTAAAACGTACGGGTGGTAGTTAAAAAGTAAAGCAGGTACAATATATTAATACCATAAAACCCCCAAGAGAACGGTACTCTCCCCAAGCGTTTGTTAAGCCACAGCTGCAGGGCGATATTAATACCCAACACAACGAGCGATAAACCGTCTAAAACCGGAAAACGCCCAATTTTAAACAGCAAAAACAGCATCATGCCTAGGCATAACACAAAGCTTACTATAGTAAAACGTACCAGTGTCATATAGCTAATATAATGATTTTTAAGCAAATCACTTAATAAGAAAAACCTCCCTATTTACCCGTAAAAATACCTGTTCTTACTAAACCCGTAAAACTACTTAGTGCCAACAGGAATTTCCCCTGTACTTTTGCTATGTGAAAAACAAACCATGCCTAACACAAATAGTGTCTTTCCTCGAGTCTATCAGGATAGAGGTCGCTGAAGGCCCCCTAACAGCCACCACATTCCTACCGGGACTCGAGTTAGGGCCTTGTGTAATTTACGTGGACTTTGATAAACTGAAATACCCCGGAGACATATTACATGAAGCCGGACATATTGCCGTAACAGAATCGGCCCTAAGGCAGTATATAGGCACAGATAAAATGCCGCAAGACTGGCCTAACATGGGCGATGAAATTGCCGCCATAGCATGGTCGGCAGCAGTAGCGCAGCACTTAGATATACCACTAAGTGAAGTTTTTCATCCCGATGGCTACAAAGGCGCTTCTGACTGGCACATAGACAATTTTTCAAACGGAAACTACATAGGTCTGCCCCTACTCCAATGGATGGGAATTGCCTATAACGATACTGAAATACAAAACGGACATCCGCCCTTTCCGGCCGTTAAAAGCTGGCTGCGACCGTAAAATCTGCTGAGTTAAACAACAATTATGGTTACCTTACAGAGAGGGAAAGGATGTTTATTTACTACAAATTATAGATTATAGAATTTCATTCAAAAGAGATCCTTCCTAACGTCAGGATGACAATCACGTTCTATCATTTTGAGCGCAACGAAGTGAAGTCGAAACACGAGGCTAAAAGCCGAACTGATGAAATAAATCTCTAATAGCCTAAGGCATCTAAGCCCGACTTTTTCGTTCTTTTGCGTCAAGGACAAAAGAACAACACTCACTAAGTATTTTCCACACTTATAAAACACCCGTAATTCCACCTGGTGAAATACAATATTTTATACTATTTTTGTAAATAACCATTAATCATAAAGTAATGACTTATAACTGCTTTGACATAGCCGATTTTTTTACAAAACTGGCAAAAGAAGAGGGTCAGGGAATTGACCCCATGAAGCTATTAAAGCTTACTTATATAGCTCATGGTTGGTATTTAGGTATAACCGGGAAACCCTTATTTCATAATCAGATACAGGCGTGGAAATACGGCTCTGTAATTCCTGATTTATATTTCCCCATCAAAATTTTCGGTAAGAACAACGTAGACCCCTATATTTTTAAGCTGTACACTAAAAACAAGCTGAGTAAGGAGGATAAGGACTTCCTAAAAAAAATATGGAACAATTATAAAGATTTTTCGGGACTGCAGTTATCTGCACTAACACACGAAGAAGGCAGCCCATGGTCGCAGGTTTGGGACGGAAACCATAATGCTATCATAGAGAACAGCATTATAAAAGACTATTACGAACACAAGCTAAACGATTAAAAATGGAACAACAGGACAAGGTATCTATTGCTGATCAGTTAAAAGGAGAAGCTCTAACAAAAGACGTTCAGGATATTCCAAACCAAAACACACTATCTGCAGAAGCCGAAAATGAGGAGAACCTTATTAAAAACGGCAACACTAATCCGCAAAACTACAACGAGTTCATGCAGTTTAAGCGTTTTAAAATTCAGCAGAAAAACGAAAAGTCAGAACGTAAGCTAAGGAAAAAGAATGCCAAACTTGCCTTTATCTTTTCATCAGCCTGGGCGGTGTTTATAGCCATAGTGATATTACTTCACGGATTTGGGCAGCAGTTTAAATTCTTCTCCCTGTCACAAACCGAATTCCTGTTTATAATAGGCTCCCTAACCGCATCCATTTTTGCCTTTTACACCTTAGTGTTACGCTATTTGTTTTACCGTAAGGAAACATCCTCAGCTAATACAAAACCGGGTATGTCCGGCATGCCTGCAATGCCCACTAACCCTGCAAATAATACTATAGGGTAGTTTTAGCAGACAGTAATCAGTATACACTTTTCCATTACAACAAGAGTAAGCACATCACAGTGGCAAACGGCCTAATATGCTGTGGTGTACAGAAAATTATAAACGAGGTGTAAAAAGCATCCGCTGTTTGAGGCGACAGCCGAGTTCAGATGGTTTAGCCGAGAGCCATAATTTTTAGCCTAAGGTATCTAAGCCCGACTTTTTCGTTCTTTTGTGTCAAGGACAAAAGAACAAGTATTATTTTTTGAGATTTCTCCACTCCACTTCATTACGGTCGAAATGACAACACTATTAAATAAGATACTAAAGCACGAGTAAGCACATCACAATGGTAAACGGCCGAAGGTGCTGTGGCGTATAGAAAATTATAAAAGAGGCGTAAAAAGCATCCGCTGTTTGAGGCGACAGCCGAGTTCGGATGGTTTAGCCGAGAGCCATAATTTTTAGTCTAAGGCATCTAAGCCCGACTTTTTCGTTCTTTTGTGTCACGGACAAAAGAACAAGTATTATTTTTTGAGATTTCTCCACTCCACTTCATTACGGTCGAAATGACAACACTATTAAATAAGATACTAAAGCACGAGTAAGCACATCACAATGGTAAACGGCCGAAGGTGCTGTGGCGTACAGAAAATTATAAACGAGGCGTAAAAAGCATCCGCTGTTTGAGGCGACAGCCGAGTTCGGATGGTTTAGCCGAGAGCCATAATTTTTAGCCTAAGGCATCTAAGCCCGACTTTTTCGTTCTTTTGTGTCACGGACAAAAGAACATGTGAGATTATCCTCAAGCTGGCGCGAGCGTCCCGCTCGTGCTGTAACAACACTATTATGCCATATTAAAACAAAATATTTCCCAAATTCAATACCATGCCCGAAGCCAAAGCTTCACCACGAAAAAAAACCATATACGGGGAGCACTTCCCTTCGCAGGCCCACAAGCTTTGCCTTTTGGGCGCTACCGATAAAGACCTCGCCACATTCTTCGGCGTATGCAAACGCACATTAACCAACTGGAAAAAACAGCACCCCGACTTTAACCTTGCCGTACAAAAAGGACAAAAAGCTGCCGATATGGAGGTAGCCGCATCACTTTATCAGGCAACGCTGGACAGGGTAATATCCATAAAACAGGCCATTAAATGCAAAGAGGTGTATTACGACCAAAACGGCAAGCGTGTAGAAAAGGAACGCGTGGAAATCGTAGAGGTGGAAAAACACATTCCGGCCGACTTCCGCAGTCAGCAGTTTTGGCTCAAAAACCGAAACCCGCAACAGTGGAGTGACAAACACGACGATGATGATGGCGAAAACGACAAAAGTATAACCCTAAACCTTGGCTCTGGCCTTAACCCTCATGAAACTACTGATTAAACAGGAACACGCCGTGTATTTCCTTAAAGACCCGGTAACCGAAGAGGTAGTGTATGGCGGAGCGGCAGGCGGAGGGAAAAGTGCTCTTGGCTGCCTCTGGCTTATGGAAATGTGTCAAAACTACCCCGGTACCCGTTGGCTTATGGGACGCAGCAAGCTCAAAACACTTCGGGAAACTACCCTAAATACGTTTTTTGAACTGGCAGCACAACTACGGCTGGGCAATCAGTTTACTTATAAGTCGGCCGATCATATCATTGTATGGAAAAACGGAAGCGAAATAATCCTGAAGGATCTTTTCCTGTACCCGTCCGATCCAAATTTTGATTCCCTCGGTTCACTCGAAATTACCGGAGCTTTTATTGACGAATGCAGCCAAATAGCTTATGCCGCATGGCAAATTGTAAAATCCCGAATAAGGTATAAACTCAACGAGTATAAACTTATCCCTAAAATGCTGGGTAGCTGCAATCCGGCAAAAAACTGGACTTACAAAGAATTTTACAAACCCGAACGGGACAACTCCCTCCCCCCTTACCGGCAGTTTGTACAATCACTCCCTACAGATAACCCTCACCTGCACCCCAGCTATTTAAAGTCGTTGCTTCGGTTAGACAAAAACAGTAGGGAAAGGCTCTACTTTGGCAACTGGGAGTATGACGACGACCCAGCCACCCTTATAGACCACGACAGTATAGCCGACTACTTTAATCCCATACATCTTAAACCCGAAGGCACCAAATACCTCACTATAGATGTAGCCCGTAAGGGTAAGGACAAAACCGTTTTCAGGGTATGGCACGGCTGGGTATGTATAGCACGGGAGTATATTGCAAAATCAGGGCTTGACGTGGTAGTAGCTCAGGCAAAAAAATTACAGGCCAAGTATGGTATCTCCCCTTCTAATACTATTGCCGATGAGGATGGCGTGGGCGGCGGTGTGGTAGATTTTTTAAGGTGTAAAGGGTTTGTAAACAATTCGGCACCGCTTGAAGTCCGTGAAAACAACACCTATGTAAAACCTAATTACGATAACCTTAAAAGCCAGTGCTCCATTAAAATGGCGGGGATGGTTGTAAACCGAATGGCAGGCGAACTGTGTGATAACCACCACATACAACAAACCGTTACCGAGGAAATGGAACAGGTAAAACTAAAGGATATTGACCGCGATGGTAAGCAGGGCATTATCCCTAAAGAAAGGGTTAAGGAACTCATAGGCCGTTCCCCCGATGAGTGGGACAGTATAATGATGCGTTACTGGTTTGCCCTGCGAAAAGACTACAGGACTACCGTAAGAGTGGGGTGATTTGTTAAACAACCTACTTCAACATTATGTAATCGTCTCCATTGTATAAGCCAATACCATTTACGGCTGTGAGAAATACCAATTTATTATCTCGGGTGAAAAGCATCTTTTTCACAGCCATTTTCATACCCATTGCATGATTTTCACGAACGGCTCCTAATTGTGGTGAGAACAACAACTCTAATTCATTTTCATTTATACTCCCTTCATTTGGTACAGTTGTACAATATATACCAGCCTGTGTAGCAAAATAAAGTTTTTGTTCTGTATTACTGTATGCCCCGGGGCCTATAAACAAATCTCTTTTATCAGACAACTTATCATCAACCTTGATAAAATCAAATAGGGTGACAGCATTTTTATTATCTATTTTATAAATTTCCCCACTATTCCCAATATGTTGTAAACCTGATGTAATATATATATTATGGTTGTCATCTTCAAAAATAGATTGAAAAGAAAGCCCATCAGCAAATACAAAATTACTAACGTCTATAATTTCGCTCTTTTCACAATCAAAAGCATAAAACATACTGCCAAATTCTCCACACATCTTCCCCATCCATATAACTCCATTACTATCCATAAAGGCATATTGGGGAGTAATAAAATATACATTGGTTGTCTTATAAACAGAAAAGAGTAAAAAACTTATTTTTCTTTTAACTATTAAACCATTGGGTCTGTTTTTAAACTTATTCCAATATTTATCTATTTCGGGATCATATATTCCTCCTGCATATATCAGAAACATTTTATTTTGCGAATTAAAGAACATAAAATGAACCTCGTTATTATATTTTAGTTTTGACTCTATATGTACTTTAGCACTTTCAGAATCAAATGTAGCATGATAACCTGTTTTTGATCCAAGATGAATAATCCCATTCCTATCCATAGCTATTGCTGTATAAGTAATGGTATCATTATCTATAAGCTGCTTATTCAGTGTGCTAAGGTTCCAAACGGTTAATTTCCCTGTATTGCTTAGAGCATAAATATTTTGACTATCTACAATCATGTCTTTATAAGAAACTAAAGAATCAGATTGTGCATAGCTGTAAGTCCCTGATAAAAACAAAAAAAAGGCTATAAAGTGTTTCATGTTGTAGGTTTAGATACTAAAACGGAAAGTTATCATATAAAAAATCAATATTTGCAATTATTCCCTTTTTATGCATCTGCCCTCTTTGTCAAAGTAAATCCTGTTTACGAAAACCACATTATAACCACGATCCAGTGTTTCATGTTCACAATACACCCAACTATTAGCCATGAGTGATTTCTCAAAATCAGTTCTCTCCCTGCATGAGGCTAACACTAAAAAAGTAAGGAATAATAAACCAGTAAGATAACGCATAGTAAGTGTGGTTTTAATTATAAAAATAGTGATTTTTCCCTATTACTTAATATACTAAAGTACGAGTAAGCACATACCTGTAGCAAACGGCCTAAGGCACCACAGCCCGACTTTTTGGTTCTTTTGTGTCACGGACAAAAGAACAAGTATTAATTTATTGAGATTTCTCCACTCCACTTCGTTACGGTCGAAATGGAAAAATATCCTTCCTCCGTCAGGGTGACATACAAGCTAAACCATCAACTACCACCATCAACCGAAAACTAATAACATCACATCAATACCCATTACAATGAAAAACATAAGTATAAAACAGTACACAGCCCTGCAGGATACCCTTATGTATGATGCCGTACTGGAACACCTAAACCCCAAAAACACCTTTGCCGGCAGGAGCATGGATACTAATAAAATGCCTTATGCCAACGTAAAATACTGCATTAGGCTGCTGCCAAAAATAAACAGCTGGGAGGGCATTTGCCAACTCTTCACTATTTGTTTTGATATTACCGAAGCTGAGTTTTGGGCAACCCCGATAGCCGAATATTTCCCCGCAAAAAAATACCTGGTAAGTGAGTTTGAAACAATCATTACTACCGAAAGTAAGGCACTCGCCTCCCAATCGACCGATGCGCATTTGTGGCAGATGGCGGGCGCCGACAGGTTAAAACCCTACAGCGATACACTCCCTCTGCTTCAGTTAGGCAAGCTGTTTGGGCAATACCCCTTTGATTTAGGCAGGAAACCTTATGGCGAAATATTCAGCCTGCTGGTACAAACCAAAACCCAAAATGAAGTGGAACACGATTACCAAAAACTGAATAGTAAGTAGTGATTAGTGTTCATTGCTCAGTTTATTTAGTAAAAAAGAGCCTTCCCCTGTCAGGACGACAACAGGAGTAAGCACACCGCTTTAGCAAACGGCATAAGGTGCTGTGGCGTAAAGAAAATTATAAGCGAGGCGTTAATAAGCATCCGCTGTTTGAGGCGATAGCCGAGTTCGGATGGTTTAGCCGAGAGCCATAATTTTTAGCCTAAGGCATCACAGCCTTGAACTTTTGGTTCTTTTGTTTCAAGACAAAAGAACAGGTAAATCAACATTCACTAAAAGAGATCCTTCCTTCGTCAGGATGACAAACTCAAGCAAACACACCACAAAGCAACCCACAACAAGAAACAAGAAACCCTAAACCCTAAAACAACATGGACATTGTACGTTTTCTTCAGCAAATAGCCCAAGACCAAAACCTTATTTACCACTACGGAAAAAAAGCTGCCCTAAACCTGCTGGAAGGTGAAGGCGAACCCAACACCACTTATTTCCTTCATGAAATTACTACACGTAAAAGCGAATACAACGACACGGGTACAAAAATTGTAGCCGATAATTACTCGGGTAAATTCTTCCTTGTAAAACAGTCGGACTTAGACCAGCAGTATTTCGCAGAGCGCGATCCAAACCAAACCGGAAAGTTTACCCAAAACATAGAGCCGTTACTTACAGTATTCCAAACACTGGGTAATAAAATTGCCTGTAAAGGTATTGCTGTACACCAGTGGGAAAACATAGATGTTACCGATGCGCTCGATGCTAATATGGACGGACTACTATGCTCCTATTCTGTTAGAATACCGGTAAGCTATGAGCAGTAGTACAGCTATTTTAGTATCTCATTTTGAAATACTGAAAAATGACCTCATTAAAAAATATGATGAGTTGGGTATGCGCGCCTCCGGAAACTGGGCCGATACGCTTAAAGTTGAAGTTGAAAACTATAGCGTTCAAATTACAGGTGCACCCTACAGCGAGGCTCTGGAAAACGGTTACAAACCCGGTAAGCAACCACCTAGTGAGGCCATAGAGCAATGGATTATTGCAAAAGGAATCTCTACTCAAGTTGAAGGCAATATATCCATTAGCAGCCTTGCCTACCTTATTGCCCGAAAAATAGGCCGTGAAGGTTGGGACAGAACCGAACATGGCGGTACCGAACTGATAAGCAGTGTAATTACCCCACAACGCATACAGTTTATTATTGATGATGTAAGCGATAATGAACTCACTATGATTACTTCAAATATTACTAATCTTCTAAACTCTTTTTATGATAGTATTTAAAACCCCTATTGACACCACCCGCCTCAGGATGGCGTATAATAACGACGTACTTAGCTTTTACGACAACTTTTTGGTAAAGCCAAAGTACTGCGACATCACACTTGGAGAAACGCCCATAAGGCTTTTCCCTGCACCCGACGGGACTTTTTTCCTAAACCTCAAGCCCTATGTTACATCGCTTATAAACACCCGTAATTTTGAAGACACATTGAGTCCGTCAATTGGTGGTATAAATCCGTCTTCTTATGTAAAAGCCTTTAGTGATGGTACCTATCTGGAGCAGGAAATCCATTTTTCCATCTACTTTCAAAACGATACCCAAACACAGGCCACTTATAACCTAACATGGCTGGCAGGCGTTAATCAGCATACTGATTATTACCGCCGAACGATTAATGATTATTTTCCGCTTACTCCGTCAAAGTCAAACAGTACACAGCATTTTTACCTAAAATACTGGGAAGGCTATCCGTTTGATATTACCTTGCACATGCCAAACACGCAGTATTTTACTCTGAAAAATAACACCACTACCCTATCTACACAAATGCTTACACGCGGCAGGGTATCAAGGCTGGTACTTAGTGATGGTCGTACCGATGAAACTCTGGAAAATGTACTGCCACTTATTGAAGGGCATAACGAACTGAGGTTTAAGGCAGGTAGCACCGATAGTAATAATGATACTTTTATCACACTCGAAAAAATTCCGTATAAAAAAGGGGCCTACCTAAAATGGCTAAACTCCTATGGCGGTTACAGTTACTGGCTTTTTGAAAACACCTACAGCATTGACCGAAGCACAAAATACATGGGCGAAATTGATAACGACTACAGTAATATAGATCGCTCCTTTGGGCGAAGCATACAAATAGGGAAAGAGAGTATTGACTCTTATAAAATCACTGCCGAACTGCTTAGCGAAAACGAACGCCGCATTGTAGAAGGGATTCTGGAAAGTCCGAAAGTGTACTTTTTTACAGGAAAGCCCCTTAGCCAAAACAACAAAAACAGCTGGGTAGAGGTTACATTAAAAACAGGCAATGCCCGCGTTAAAAACCCAAAACAGCCGTTAACCAACTTTACGTTTGATATTGAGCTTCCGCAGCGATATACAATAAGTTTGTAAAGTCTGTAAAGTCCTAAAGTCCTCGTGCCTCAACTAATAACAATAGGGATCCTTCCTCTGTCAAGATGACAAATACGAGTGAGCACACCAGTATGAAAAACGGCCTAAGATGCTGTGGCGTAAAGAAAATTATAAACGAGGCGTAAAAAGCATCCGCTGTTTGAGGCAATAGCCGAGTTCGGATGGTTTAGCCGAGAGCCATAATTTTTAGCCTAAAGCATCTAAGCCCGACTTTTTGGTTCTTTTGTGTCAAGGACAAAAGAAGGAAGGAGATGAGATTGCCGCGTCGTTCCTCCTCGCAATGACAACTCTAAAGCTGGCGCGAGCGTCCCGCTCATGCCGCAACCCGCAATAAAAAATCCCCTTCCTTCGTCAGGATGACAGGCACGAGTGAGCACACAACAGTAAAAAACGGCCTAAGGTGCTGTGGCGTAAAGAAAATTATAAATGAGGCGTAAAAAGCATCCGCTGTTTGAGGCGATAGCCGAGTTCGGATGGTTTAGCCGAGAGCCATAATTTTTAGCCTAAAGCATCTAAGCCCGACTTTTTCTTTCTTTTGTGTCACGGACAAAAGAACAGGTATTAATTTATTCAGATTTCTCCACTCCACTCCGTTACGGTCGAAATAGAAAATAAGATCCTTCCTCCGTCAGGATGACAAACACACTCTGTCATTTTGAGCGTAACGGAGTGGAGTCGAAAAATCTTAATCAAAAATCGTTATGCTAACGCGAGCATCCCGCTCGTGTTATAAAAAAAAGTAGATCCTTCTTCAGTAAGTATAACAGGCTCCTGTCTACACTCTATTATCTCCCGTCTTAAAAAAATATTTGACCATAACAAAACAACTTGTCTCTCTTACTTTACATTAACCGGCAGTTAATGGACTTAGACGCAGGCGAGGTTATTGCCCAAACCAAACAGGTAAACGACCTTAACAGCCTTGAAGACCGTCAGTCCAGCTTTACCAACAAGTTTAAACTCCCTAAAACCGCAAATAATGTAAGGGCACTGGACCACATGACCCTTACCGGAAATGCCTCAAACGTACCCTATCAAAAAAATCAGTGCACACTGTATAACAATACCGGCGAATGCTTTATAAATAACGGCTATGCTGTGATAACCGACTCTGGCGATTACTATGAAGCTGTGGTTTACGACGGTATAATAGATTTGTTCAAGGCTATAGAAAACGCTTCGCTCGCCGATCTTGATCTTACCGAAACAGAACACATCAAAACCCCCGAAGCTGTTGCAAACACATGGAATCAGGATTTGCCCTACCGTTACATTCTTGCCGATTATAACGGAGAAAACCCGCTTAATGTATCTAATACACTTAAAATATATGTTGATTACCTAATACCCAGCCTTAATGTAGCATGGCTTTGGGATAAGATATTTGAAAAATACGGGTTTGAATATTCGGGGTCTGTATTTGATTCAGATGAGTTTAAAAACCTTTGGTTAACCTATCCTAAAGGAACAGAAAACAATGGTGAAGTACTTTTTAAAAGTACGCCCGAAAGTTGGCACTGGTTAAAACAGGGATGGCCAGAATGGAAAATATACTCGGCTGCCTTTTACGATCCCGAAGTGAATGAGCTTGAAGAGACCTGGAGCGAAAACGATGACCCCGAACGTATTCGTTACCTTAAAGCTCCACAATCAGGCATGTACAGGCTAAGCATTAAAGGCAACCTTACTAATGTAAACACTTCGGTAGATCTTGTTGTATGTAAAAACGCCGATTACCATGGTGAATTTCTTGCTTACGATAACATTCTGATTCCCGAATTTTACATCGCTGCAAAAAACATACAGCCCTATACTAATTTCAGTACCTCAAAAACATTTAGGCTTGAGGAAGGCGAAACCGTTTGTTTGGTATTTAGAAATACCAACAAAAAATTCAGGTTTTGGGACACCCCTACCTTAGATGTCACTTTTACCAAGCTAAATGCTGCACAAACTAATTTTACCGATGCGCTTTCGGGCTTTACCCTAAAAGATTTCCTAAAGGAAATTATATACCGTTTTGGGCTGGTACTTTACAAGGATAAAAACGAAAACAAATACGAATTTCTAACCCTCACAGAGCAGTTAACCTCTCCGCCAAGTACCGACTGGAGTGACAAATTTGCCCGAAAAATTAACGAAAGTTATATATATGGCAGTTATGCAAAACAAAACTGGTTTAGGTACAAGTACAATGGCGAAGGTTCGGCGCACAACGACCATTACATAGGGGTTGACAACGAAAATTTAAATGAGACCAAAGACAGTATTAAGTCAAAAATTTACAGTCCGGAGCCTTACCAAAGCTCCATAGGCGGACTTACCAATATTTATAAGTTTTGGGAAAAAGAAGCCGTAGAAAACCCCGAACCGGGCGAACCAACCGTAACTTACAAATCGCTTGATAATAGGTTTTACCTTATGCGTTGTGAACCGGTAAACATGACAACACTCGTAATAAGCAGCGTTTTGGCACAATCTACCCAGTCACCTAAATTTTACACCGAAAATTTTAGCAAACTATCCTTTTTTGATATTATAAACACCTACTATAATCCGCTTAAAAGCATACTGGAAAAAGCCCTTATCGTTAATACCGAAATGTACCTTAATGATACTGATGTGGCAAATTTCGATTTTAAAAAACTGTATTACATAGATGCGCTATCGGGGTATTTTCTAGTCAATAAAATAAACAACTACATACCGGGTAAACTAACAAAGTGCGAACTGGTAAGGGTAAATTATTCGCCACCACAAACCGGTTTTGTTTTAGGGCCTATAGTGCGCACCCCGTCGTTAACCATAAACAATGTGGTAAGGCTTACCCCTACTACTTATCAGGTAGGCTATATAACCAACTTCCCTACCAGGTTTGATGTAATGCACCAGTACTCGCCCGATGGTACTAACTGGAAAACAGGCAGGGTAACCCTTTTACCGGGGCAACCGGGTATTTTAACAACCAGTGTAAATGCTACCCATTTCAGGCTACTGTACAACAGTACCAAAACCTACTCCAATACTTTTATACTTGACTAACATAAAACAATGGCAAAAGAAAAAGAAATTGTAATTGCAAAGCTCGATATCGACGTAAAGGCATTACTGGCGAGTGCCAAGCAGGCAAAAAAGGCCATTAACTCCTTAAAGGAACAAATGACCAGCCTTAAAAAAGAAGGTAAGGAAAATACCAAGCAGTTTGAAAAAATGCGCAGTGAACTGGAAAGCCTTATCTTAAAGCTCGAACAGCAGGTTAAAGCCCTAAAAAAGGTAAGCAAGGAAAATGATAAAATGACTGATAGCCAAAAAGACCTTACCAAGACTACCAAAAAAGCCGCAAAACAACAAGACGATTTTGCAGATGCTCTTAAAGACGGAAAATCGGCAATGAAGGATTATGGTTCGGCAGCAAAAAAAGCGGCAAAAGACCAGGAAGAGTTTTCAGACTCGGTAGATGAAACCTCCGATACCCTAAGCGACCTTTCGGATACTGCAAAAGATGGTAAAGATGCCCTAAATGAATTTACCAAATCAATAACAAAAATGAATACTGCGGTTGACCAGGGTGACACAGAAGTAAAAAAGGTAAAAAACACTTTCAATAGCTATAAAAAAGAGCTTACTGACTCCTACGACAAGATTAATATATTTAACGGCGGAATTGGCGGACTTATCACACGAGCGAAAGAAGCTGGTGGTGCAGCACCTCTTTTAAGTAGTGCCTTTTCGGGTATGACATCGGGTATTGTAGGGATGACAAAAGCCGCATGGCAGTTTGTAAAAAATCCGTTTGGGTTAATACTTGCAGCCGTAGCAATTGCTGCATCGGCAGTTGTAGATATATTTAAAACCTTTCAGCCAATTGTAGAAACGGTAGAAAAAGTTACTGCGGCGGCAGGTGCAGCTTTTGAGTCTATTAAAAACTCAATACTCGATCTTATTAATGTATTATCGGGAGCAAAATCAATAGGCAGTTGGTTTTCAGATATGGGAGAAAACATGGCCGAAGCTGCCGCAGAAGCCTACAAACTTAAAGATGCACAACAGGAACTTGCCAAGCAAATGGAACTGCAGGAAATAAAAAATGCCGAGGCACAAAAAAGCATTGAAGCATATACCCGTGCCTCTGAAGATCAAACCAAAACCGAAGAGGAAAGATTAGCAGCTCTTAAAGAGGCTAACGAACTTGAACAGCAAAACCTTAATGAGCGTAAAGACCATGCAGAAGAAGCTTACAGAATTGCTGCCGAAGCCCTCGCTAACGGTGCCAACCTTAATGATGAAGAAAAAAAACTGCTAAAGGAACAGGGCTATGAGTATGCACAAAAACTGCAAAAAACAAAAAGTCTTAGTGAAGAAGAAATAGAGGCACTCAAAGATGCCCAACTAAAACGTATTGAAATACAGCAGGAAGATGCCAACCTTACCGTAAAACACCACGACAATATTAATTCCCTTACAGATAAGTTTACAGACGAACAGGAAGACAAACTAAACAAACGAAAGGAACAGTGGGACAAATATGTAGACCACATGCTCCAAAAACAAAAGGAACTTTTAGACCTGTATGTAGCCCAAAATAATGGTGTGGCAAAAACATTAAATGAGCAACTCGACTATCAAAAAGAGTACATGACAAAATCTATAGCCCTGCTGAATGAAGAGCTGAAACAGAAAAAAATAAGCAGGGTGCAGTATGATACTGAAATGAAAAATATAAAGAATGAATTTGATTCAAAAACATTTCAGGCTACCGTAAACTTTGCCAATGCCGAACTGGAACTGTGGAAACAGCAAAACCAAAGTAAACTCAATAACGGTAAAGAGTTTACAGATGAAATGTACTTTGAGGAGGAAGAAAGATTACAAAAATTAAGAGATTTACAGTTAAAAACGTTAGGAGATGATACTGAAAAAAATGCTGCAGCAATAGCCCAAAAAATAGATACTAACCAGGAGCTAACAGACGCCGAAATTGAACTGTATACCCAGTATTTAAAGATAGAAGAGGATTATAATAATGCAAAACAAGCTGTCGCAAAGGCTGGTGAAGATGCTAAAAAACAAGCCAATAAAGACAGTGTAGCAAAAGAGATAGAGGAAATACAAAAAAAGGCAGAGGCTGAACAGTTGCAGTTTGATATTAAAATGGCAAATGCCGAAACGCAGTACCAGGAGCAAACTATTGCCGAAGATGCCCGCTATGCAGCCGAAAAAGCCAAACTTGACGAACGTAAAATAATAGAAGTTGCTGAATTAAAGGAAAAACGCGATGACGGACTTATTAGCGAAGATGAATATAAAAAGCAGCTATCAGACAAAAACGATGAATATAATAGCAAAATACAGTTAAACGATAAAGAACATGAAGAAAAGCTAAAGGAAATTAAAGAAGCTTCTACCAACTTTAAACTGGGCCTTGCCTCAAGCACCTTTGGTAACCTTAGTACCATACTGGGTAAAGAGAGTAAAGCCGGTAAGGCTATGGCAGCGGCTCAGGCCACTATTGATACCTACCAGTCGGCAGTTGGAGCATACAAGTCTATGGCGGGTATACCTATTGTTGGCCCGGCACTTGGTGCGGCGGCTGCAGGAGCCGCTGTAGCGGCAGGTTTGGCAAACGTAAAGAAAATTACATCGACCAAAACACCAAAGGCCGAAAAAGGTGCGCTGTTTAATATTGGCGGACAAAGGCACAGTGCCGGGGGTACTATGTTTACCGGTGAAGACGGCACCCGCTTTGAAGCCGAAAAGGGCGAACTTATAGGCGTAATGAACCGCAATGCCGCTCGTCACTTCATGGCATTTAACAATGCATTCCCGGCGGGGGGTGGCAGTACAACGGGCAATTATTTTGAGAGTGGCGGTATAGTATCGCGTGATATAGCCCCCTCACAAATAAACATGCAGGAACTGGCTAACCTAACTGCCGAAGCCGTTAAAAGCATACCACCTCCTATTGTAGCTGTAGAAGATATTATTACACAGGGTAACAGCTATGTACAGATAAGAGAAGGGGCTAACTTTTAAATAAAATAAAGGCTGTCTCAAATTTGAGACAGCCTTTATTTATATTAATTATATTGTATTATTTCTTGCTTTTTTCTCGGGCTTCAAGCTTGGCAATACCACATGCTATGACACCTCTTATTCTTTCGCCGCCTTCGGGAGATATATCATTTTCTGACGATTCCTTTTTCCCTCCCAGTAGTACACTAACTATTCTATTCTCACTAAAAAGTTTTTTATATTCATCACTTTCTATTTCTATTATAACTGCACGCCTATCTTTACCCTTTCTTGAAACTATAAGTGGATCATTAGGTAACTCCAATTTAGCACCATTATCAAAAATTACAGTAAGTCCCATATTTTCTTTTGAGGGTACCTGCATAGTAAGCGTTACAACATCTTTTTCCATTGTTTCAAATGTTCCTCCATTTGTTAACGATACATTAGCATAATCTTCTAAGCCATCTGCTGTAAGATAAATTAAATCCTCATCTTCAACACCTCTATCAAAATAATCACAATAAAAATCGTTTGGAACATCAAGCCCTCCTTCTACCTCAAAATAATAGTGTTTAGGATAATTTTCCAGTACGTCGTAATAAATAATTTCTCCATCTTCTGCTTCAAGTGTTAGTTTATTATTATACTTAGGGTGTGTTGATACTACTTTAAAAACCCTGTTTTCCAGAGATTTTGGGTCAGATGTTTCAAATCCTATTTCATGATAGGAATGGCGATGATATTTGTCTTTATAAAAATTATGATAGCCTTTTTGTGTTTTTATTTCCTCATCAGTAAGCGGTCTTATTGTAACGGTTTTACCCACTAAAAGCTCCGGGCGTTTAAAAGGAAAAATTTCTGGCTTTTTTTCTTCCTGTGCTATTGCAAGCACACTAAATAGTAATAATAATGCTAATGTAAACTGTTTCATTATTGATGTGGTTTATTTGTATGATTTTTTTCAAATATAGAGAAAATTTTCTAAGTTTGTAAAACTTTTTAAGTGCCTTTTTTTAAATATTTGACTACATTTTTAACTCATGTTAAATGAGATACTTAGCGGTTGGAAAAACTTTATCCAAAAAAGCGAAGTAACCGAAAACACTGCCCGCAAGCGTGCTGCCCTGTGTGCATTATGCCCGCATGCTGCAAAGGGAAAGCTACTTGTTTTTATAAAAGACGACCTTAAGGAAATACAGGGAACTTACTGTAATATATGTAAGTGCCCGTTATCGGCAAAGGTGCGCTCTAATGATATTTGTCCTGAAAATAAATGGTAAATGACCCGCTATGAAACACTTATAAACCTACAGGAAAATTTTATGCAGCTTGTTGCAAAAAATATTATCCCTGTACATGTACTGGACTGGAAAGTATACTATGAAGCCTACCTTAAAGAAACCGAATACCATAAAAAATACTTTAAAAAAGTGCGTAAAACCCACATGATACAACAGGTTGCCGAAAACTATAACATTACCGAACGTACCATGTTTAACGTAGTTGCCTTTATGGAGGGCTAAAAAAGAGGCTTTATATAAGCCTCTTTTTTTAGTTTTTTACTTGGGTTAAGCCAAACTCTCTGTTATTTATATAGTCTTCAATAGCAATTGTTATGTTACCGTTTTCATCTTTTTCACGATATACCTGAACTGTAAACTTAGAATTGTCATAAACCTTACTTTCAGTTTCTACACTCTCGTAGGTAACCCTGTAATTATCCCACGTATTATTGTCATAAGTCCAGGGATTTGTTATAAGCCTGCCGCTAAAACTGTTTTTTATACCTGTGCTTTCTTTCTCGGTAAAGGTATAATCAATATAACCACCTGTTCTTTTTGCTTCAAGCGTGCAGTCGCAAACAGCTACTGCTTTAAAAGTATACTTTTTACCCTCTTCGAGTATTTTAGGAAAAATCAGTTTTTGTTTTCTATCTTTATAAAAACCATTTTCTCTTATTTTAAGCTCAATAAACTCCCATAATGATTTATTAATATCAAATTCTTCTACTTTAGAAATATTAATCTGACTTTTCCATCCTCCAAAATGTCCGTAACGCTTTCCATAAGTACGAATACCTTTCACCTTCATATATATTCCCCTGTTAAACGAACTTTTAATGCCTAATCCCATTTTACCTTCAACAACCACACTTTGTTTAACATCTTCATCAAAAAAAGCCCAGCCTTCTCCCTCATACTCTTTGTCTTTAATCCATACAAATGAATGTCCCTCAAACGTACCTGAATAAAATCCCTCTTTCTCAAAGTATTCAAGTCGCTGTTCATCTATTTTTGGTTTAGTTTTATAAACCTGATATTTCTTTAAATAATCTTCCAATAAAATATTAGTATCAACCTCAATAATCTCGTCGACCTCTATAGTATACTTGGTAAAGTAACTTTCAAAAAAAGAACGTTGCTCTATTAATTTCCCTTTCAGCCTAACAAAAGATGTATTTACAAAACCATCAGGAAGCTTATTATTTTTAAGATTTACTATTATTGGCACCTGTACCAAGCTGTCCTTTAATGGAAAAAAAAGATTTTCCCTGCCATTTATTTTATAAAACCCTTCTACCTCAACAACGCCTTGTTTCTCTTTATTTTTTCTTTCCTGCTTATACTTGTAAAAAGTTTTGGTTGTGTCTATTTCTGTTAACTCGGTAATATTAAACTGACTGTTATATTCCCCTGATAAACCATAACTACGACCGGTAATTTTAAATCCGCTGCCTTTTACATACACCCCGTCTGCAGTAAACTTATCAGGGTACACTTCGCTATGTTTACGGGAAGCTCTCCCTTCAAAACAAATGCCTAAAGTATCTGTAACTTCTCCGTCTTTCAGTTCTACATAATATAGTTCCCCATAGCGTTCATTGTAAAAGCCTTCACTTTCAAAATATTCAATTCTTTCTTCACCTTCGTTTAAAACTTCCCTTTTTTCATCGGCATGTTTTTTTAAAAATATTTCCATGAGCATAGTGGTGTCAATTAGCGTAACCTCATCAACCACTATTCGGTTTTTTACATAATAGCAATCGTAATTATATTTTGCTCTCAATTTTTTTCCTTTAATCCTAACCCGTGCTGTATTAACAAACCCGTTGGGTATTTTATATCTTTCAATTTCCAGATTAATAGGTCCATTAACGGTATTATTAACTACCGGAAACAATGCATGGCCTCCTCCGCCAAGAGATATTTTATAAAAGCCTTCAATTACAATTTCTTTCTCTTCTTCCTGCCCGTAAAAACAAACAGAAACCAGTAGCAGTAATAACGTAAGGTACTTTTTCATGGGGTTAGTTTTTAATTAAAAGCTCGGTGTTTTCTATCCATACTGCCAGATACGGACTCTCACTATCCCTGCGTTTTAGCAGTACCATAAATGGTTTGTTTACAAACATTTTTTTAGGTACAATTTTCTCCTCAGGCATTTCTTCAGTAATAGACTCAACTATAGCTTCACTCTCCACAGCAGCACCTTCTTCGTCTAACTGAAAGGAAATACGCTGATAAGCCTCTTTAACTCTATATTCCTCGGGTTGTCCTTTAAGGGTGAACCTGTTATCGGTAAGATCAGGGCAGTTAGATTTTAGGTTAAAATATATTTTAGGAATAACCAAACGGTCTTCTTCATTAAACTTATATCTCCAGGCTTTATCGGCAGCAGGTTCAAAAGAACTTCTTGTTTTAACGGTTTCGATTACCTGTTCTATACCCTGCTGTAATGATTGTGGTTTTTGGTTAGGCATCCATAACAAAATCTCATGGCTTTTATCTTTAGGGTTTAGCCTTACTATAAAGTCATTATCGCTATTGTAGTTAAGTATATTTACACGATTCTCATCATGACCTCCCCGTGTATAAAAAGCCTCTACGTTTTCATTATTAAACAAAAACGGTTCTCTATACACCTCCATACGTTCACTAAACGGAAGTTGCTTTGTAAAACGGGCAGCAGCCTTTATCTCAAAAGTATTAACAATTATCTGTACGGCGGTTTGATATTCGTTTTCGGTAAGGCAGCCTTTGTAATCTTTATAACTGTTTAGTTTTTCCAGTTCGGGGTAATTACTAGCTACAACAATAGGTTTATCATATGTTTTTACTATTTGCTCCCATGCCATTAATAGAGTTGGACAGTAAATGGCATTTTTATTCTTACTTAAAGTGCCTGCCGGAGTAGTAAAAAAAGTAGTGTTTTTAAAAAAGCTGAGATTAACTGCTTCACCAAAGCTTTTTTCACGGCTGTGACCTTCAATAAAATCAGCAATTGGATCACCATTAAGGTTTAAATCAACAACCTCAATAGAGTGTAACGTGTTTTGGGTTTCCTTTTTGCACGATAAAAGTAATAAAGTCAAAAACAGAAAAACAAAGCGGGTAAGGTTCATGTTTTGTGTTGTTTTGGTTGCTACCAAATATAACGCAAAATGTTAAAATTTTATTACCGCTTATAAAAAGGCTTTGAGTATAAGGCAATATTCTTACATGATTTTCATAACAGTATATTACTTTTTCTTTTTCTTCTTCTTTTTTTCAATAATTACATCCTCTGCGTTTTCCTCCTCTTCATTATAAACTAACTCTGTAATACCTGCATCATGCGCAATACGAGTATCATACCCCCGCGCAATAAGTTTTTGATGTTGCTTTATATAATCATTTCTTTTCGGTGTGAAGTTTTCCATTTTATCAGAACTGAAAAATTGCCCAACAACGGCAAATATGCCCGATATAATTATAAAGCCAAACCATATGGCTAAAATCAACACACTAATTTCTAAAGCATACAAAAAAATGTATTTAATATCTCCCATAATTACACTTCTTTTTTCTCAATTACAGGTTCATATCCCTTACTTTTTGCCCATGCTAAATATGCCTCATAATTATCATTATTTAGCTTCTTCATTCTTTTATTGTAATTAGGCAAAAGGTGCTCAATAAAATTATAGAGTACGTTTTGCAGCGGAACCCCAATATACCTTATAAAGCAGGCAGCAATAACAATAATGGCTATCCATCTCATTACTATCATAACGATATAATTACTAAAAATAGAACTAGCCAATATAGCCTCATTCTCTATTGAGGTAAAAAAAAATAAAATCATTAGGTGTGTTTGTTGGTTGTCCAAATATAAAAACATTTTACTGAAAAAACCGCTTCAGTAAAACACTAAAAACCCGTCGTATCTTTGTACTGTGAAAATGAGATAACAAATACTTCTTATTTAAAGATTAAAACATTTAAGATTTAAAGATTCCACCCATACAAATCATCAATCTTTATTCAATATTTTAATCTTTCAATTTTCAATTCCCCTCTCCACTGTTTACTGCACTCCTTTTCTGCAATCCCCTCTTTCAAATTTTCAATCTTTCAATCTTAAATGAACACAATGAAATGACAGGAAACATTTACATCTCCGGCCAGATAGGCTCGTTTGACGGAACCCCCGGCATAGAGCTTATAGACGTTGTAAGCCAGGTAAAAAAACAACCTAAAGCCACTGCTTTTAACGTACACATCAATTCGGAGGGCGGACTCGTAGATGTGGGCTTCGACATCTACCACTACCTCAAATCGCTGGGCAGGCCCATAACCACCATAGGCAGCGGTATAGTAGCCAGTATAGCCACCGTGATATTCATGGCAGGCAGCAAAAGGCTCATTCGTGAAAACACCCCTTTCATGATTCACCTGCCCTGGGGCGGCTCCATGGGAACGGCAGACGAACTCTCAAAATTTGCCACACAGTTAAAAAGCATCGAGAAAAAACTCGTTGGTTTTTACAAAAACACCCTAAACATACAAGAGCAGGCCATACTCCCCCTCCTTAAAAACGAAACATGGCTTACCGCTACACAGTTAACTGATTTAGGCTTTACCACCTCGCAGCAGGTAGCAATAGCTGCAAAAGCATATTTAAAACCCAATACTATGACCAAATTTACCGAGAAAGACAGGCACTGGATGGAAAGCCTGTTTACAAAAGTGCTGGCGAAATTTAAGCACAGCCACATGTTTAACAAAGTGGTGCAGGATGCCACCGGAACCGAAATTGATTTTACCGATTTAGAAGACGACGCTGTAATCGAAATTGGACAAATGGCAACTGTAGACGGACTTCCGGCAGATGGTGAGTTTACAATGCCCGACGGATTTACCTACATTTTTACAGAAGGTGAACTAACCGAAATTATTGAACCCGAAGAAGATGCCCCGGCTGAAGAAGCCGCTGCACTAAGGGCAGAAAACAAAAGGCTTAAAAAACAGCTTAACGTTATTAAAGGTGAGGTAATGGCGCTTAAAAGGCAGGTTACCAGCAACTATAGCCTTGACGGAAAAAGGGCAGCTTACAAAAGACCTGCCGAAAACGACAAATTAGCCGGAATGAAAGAATACTTGAGATCTAAAAAAGCACGATAATGGCATTAGTAAATGCAGACAACCTTACTCTAAACCCTCGTGAGGCCGAAACGGTAAGCGGGGTGATTTTCAGCAGAGTCTATAACGATTCAGACCTGCAGGAATTCCACGATATTGAAACCGGAATCGATGTAAGTACACAAATTGCATTTGCCGGACGATTAGGACTACTGGGTAAAAAAGCTGTAGGATGTACACCAAACGAGGCTGGTGGCTTTGAATTAACAGAGAAATACTGGACTCCGGTACTGGAAGATTTCCGTCTTTCTCACTGTCAGGCAGATATGCCGGCCCTTTTAAAGCTGTTCAAAAAGTCAAAACGCATTAACCCTGATTTCTTTGATGCTGTGGGTACCGAAGAGTTTGGCGTAATCATATCGGCTGTAGAAAGCGCCATGCTCGAAAACATGCACCGCAAAATATGGTTTAACGACACCACTGCAGAAACTGTAGATAATAACGGTGTATTTACTAACGGAACTGACCTTGATTACTTTAACTCGTTTGACGGACTGTTTAAACAAATTTTTGCCGAAGTACCTACCACAGCGGCAAACTATGTAAGCATCGATAAAAACGCAGGTGTTGACTATGCCTCTCAGGCTCTTGCCGAAGATGCAGCACTGGATATCTTTGAAAAAATGGTAACCGCCGCAGATGAGCGTCTGGTATCTGCAGATGATGCCTACATACTAGCAACACGTTCCCTTGCCGATAACTACCGTGCCACACTAAGGAAAAAGAACTTAGGCTCAGGCTTCCTTGAGGTGGTGGAAGAAGGTCGTCCGCGCCTGTTCTTCGACGGTATCGAGGTAAAAGTACGTTACGACTGGGACAGGTACATTAAAACCTACCAGGACAACGGCACCATCCATAACCTTCCGCACAGGGCTGTATTCACTACAAAATCAAACATCCCTGTAGGTACACTAAGCGACGAAGACCTTTCTAAACTGGATGTGTTTTACGACAAAACCCTTAAAACAAACATCATGGATGCTGCCTATACTATAGATGCCAAGCACCTTGAAAGCTACATGACAGTAGCAGCTTACTAAGCTCCGCTATTATTAATTTCAGGTTTCAGATTATACTAAAAATGAATGGGTATTAAAAACACATTCCCTTCCCAAACCTCATAAGGAAGCCATTTTAATTTGAAACTTTAAACCTGAAACAACTAATTTAAAAAGCCTTTGCCGTCACAGCGCCCGCCCGGCATTCCTTACTACATTGTGTGAATTGTGCATTGCCTTTTATTTCTCTTTAGAGAAAGTCTATCATCTATTCTCTATCATCTTACATCTACAATAATTCAATCTTTAAATCTTAAAACAAAAAACATATGCCAATAGATTGTACATCAATTCTTACCGAAGAAATTAAATTTGACTGTGCCTATGCACCGGTAGCAGGTATCGAACAAAATGTGATACTTATCAATAAAGAACATATTGATTATGCCAATGTCGTGACAGATGAAAACAACAGGGTAAAAACAACTAATCTTCAGTTAAAACCGGGTACTACGGGTTACCTTTTAACCGGAGTAAAACAATCCAACGGAAAAGCGTGGGAACTGGTTAAAAAAGAAAACGCACCCGATAAGTTTAAACATACCTTTAGCGGTGTAATTTTTAACCCTACAGCAGAAAACAAACTACAGGCAGCAAACCTTTCAATGGGAGCCAAATATGTAGTGGTTATAGAGCAGGTATGGAAAGGCGAACTCAGTGAAGATGCCTTTGAGATACTTGGATTAACATCGGGCCTTGAACTGTCTACCATGACAAACAACTCTAAAGAGAACGACAACATGATTATGTTCGAATTAGCCTCTGTAGACGGCTATGAAGAAGTAACCATGCCACAAACACTTCTTGATGTTGACTATGCTGCTACTAAAACAGCATTTAATAACAAGTTCGCTCAGGCAGCAGGATAATGGATTTTACCCAAATGGATATCAGCACCATCGCCCGTTCAGTAACAGGTGATGGTGTGCGGTATCTCCGCCTTTTTCTGGAAGAGTATACCTCAATATTTAACGAAAGGGTAAACCCCTCCTGCCCTAAATGTTTAACCGCTTACTTAGAGAAGTACAAAAACTATTTTAAAAGCATGGAAAACACCACACCATACAGGCTGCATGCCAAATATGAAAACATTCCGCTGGAGTTTGGATCTCCCATACTGGTAAACAATGCCAATATCACTACAGAATATGCCAAAAAACTGCTGCAACATAAAAACGGCAAGCGCTATTTTGCCCATATTCCACAGGAAGTAATCCAAGAACCGACAGAAAAGCCAAAACCAAAGCGTAAACCAAGAAAAAACAACAACCAAAATAAAGTATAATGAGAACCCTGTTAATAGACGTATGGAAAAGGCTCACCCCGTGGAGTAAGTCGGCCGACGTATACGCCAACGATACTGATAATGCCTATCCTGAACGCATGGACAGGCTCATAAACAACAGTGTAACGGCAAAATCGGCAGCAGCCATAATGGTACAATACCTTATAGGTAAAGGCTACGGGGAGCAAAACGATACCATTATTGTAAACAAAAGCAAAAACACTAAACTTATTGATTTTGCCTGCGATGTGGCCGAAGCACTGGTAAAACAACGCGGGGTGTATATCCATATTAACTGGAATGCCCTGTATCAAATTGCCGATTTTAGCATTATTCCTTACGAATGGTGCAGACTGGGCAAAGCCGACAGTAACGATTATCACGGTAAAATTGCCGTATGCAAGGAATGGCTAAAACCTAAAAAAACCGACATCCAGCTTATAGATGTATACAACCCTGATAAAAGGGTTATTGATGCACAGGTTGAAAAAGCAGGTGGATGGGACAAATACAAAGGTCAGGTACTTTACATTAGTATGGATACCGGGCTTATTTATCCCCTTTCCCGTATTGACAGTGTAGCTAACGATTGTGATAGTGAGGCGCAGGCATCAGTATACAAAAACAGGCTGCTGCGCAAAGGCTTTTTCGGGAATACACTGGTAGTTACCCGTCCGCTTATCGGCGAAGGGCTCGAACCCGGCAGCAAAGCTCTTATAGAAGCCGAAAGCGAAAGGGAAAAGTTCCAACAGGCCATAAAAGACAGTCTGGGTGCCGAAAGTACAGGTGGGGTTTTATGCCTTGAAATGGATTTTGCCGGAGAAAAACTGGACGATGCAATACTGATAAAACAGATTGAAAGCAAAATAGACGACAAACTCTTTAATTATACCGAAACCAGTGTCCGCGAAAATATATTGGTTGCCTTTAACAACCTCCCTGCCGGACTTATAAAAACCAACGAAACTTCGTTGTTTGGCAATTCCGGCGAAGCCATAAGGGAAATGAAACGTACCTACTGGGAAAACACCACAAAAGAGCGTAATCTGCTAACTTCCATAATTAATCAACTACTACAAAAATCGCAGGACTATCCAAGCCTTAAAGTTGAACCTCAAAAACTGATAGATAATGCAGCTGTTAATAACACGAAGTGATATAGCCCAATACAGGCAGATATCCAAAACTCCAAATACCGATAAACTGAATGAAATGATACTGGATGCCCAAATTCAGGATATGGCACCGCTTTTAGGTGAAAAACTCTACAATAAGATAATTTCTGCTCCTCAGGAATACAACGAATTAATGGACGGTGGCACTTATGACCACAAAGGTGAAACCTATACCAATTACGGACTTAAAATGGTGCTCTCCTATTTTGCTTATGCCAGGCATATAATGTTCTCTTCGATTACAGATACACCTTACTCGGTAGTAGAAAAGCTTAACGACAGCAGCCGAACGGCAGATGCATCGGCAAAAAAAGCCATATATACCCTTAACAGGGACAATGCCTTTAAAATTTGGGAAAACGTAAAAAACTATTTGGTACGCACCTCTCATCCTGATTTTAACTGTAAAGGCAGCAGTACACCTCAACGACTACGATTTACTAAAATTGGATAACCATGATCATAATAAACAGTGTAAGCAACACCCTATTCTCTTTTAACGGAATAGAATATTTCAGGAACTACATATCGGTTGTTCGCGGTGAAAGGATAGAAATCTTTAACTGCTATGAGCGCGACGATGTTATGCTCCCTTTAACCCATTATAGTGAGGTTAGCCTTAACGGAATAACTTATAGCAATGCTTCCGATTTACAGTCGACACTACAAACTGTAGTCTATTCCAGAGCCACACTGGGCAGTGACGAAGTAGAAGTTGTAGAGCAAAACAATGTGGGCAAGATAATTTACCTTGACTATGTTAACGGCAGTGATTTACTAACTCAGGTATTAGGAGATATTAATTCACAAACCACACTTATTTCCGCTACAGATAACCCGGTATTTTTTACAGCATATAAGTCGGCTTCTACAGCTTCGGTTGCCCAAAAACTGCGTTTTCAGTTTATGGGAGGAAAAGGAACCTGGGGAGCTGGCGGAAGTGCTGTACTTCCCTCACATCTTTATCAGTTACCACCCGAATCGTTACTGCCGGAAGATATTACTGCAAACAGTAAATCTAATGTAATTTCTTTAGGACAGGTTACAAATGAAGCCGAGTTCTTAACCAAGGTAAACAGTGCAGTAAGAGATCTTACCGATACATCAAAATTACACTACTTCAGCTATTCGCTTGATAGTGTTTTGTACTTAAAACGTTTTACGGGTCAGCCAGGCGAGTATGACGGAACACAAACAGTACTTACTGAGACCGACTTTAATGATGCTACTAACAGTAATGTCCAACCTGGATTATATCTCCCTACCCTTAAGGATATTACTGCTGTTGATTCATTCACAGATTCCCCTATTACCATAACCGATAATAATACGGGAGACAATATAACCTTTTCAGGTAGTTCTATAAAACATACTTCGGCAAACGGTGACACTACCACCTTGGATTATCAGCCAAATACCGAAGACGTAACCTACAGTATACCGGCCAAAAGTACAAATGATGTATTTGCCATGCAAAGTGATGTTAACGGTATTACTATTGTTTCCAACCAATCGGCGAGCGAACTATACCTCAAAAATGTAGACGGAACCATACTGGCAACCATTAATCTGGGGTTCCTTAATAATGAAGGAACTACGTTTTTTTACAATGAAACCAGTGAAAAACTGGAGTTAAAAAATGACGATGATGAAGTACTTAGTGAAATACCTGTAAGTGCTTTTGTGGCTAACCTAATGCAATCGGTTAACTTTAACGGATCCATACCACAAACACTTGAATTTAAAGATGCCGAAGGAAATGTGGTGGATTCAGTATCTTTTTCTATTTCCAATATACAAGGGTTACAAGCATTATTAGACGCTAAAGTATCTTATGCCGATATGGACAGTGTTCCGACTTCAGGTAGTAATAATGCAGTAAAATCAGGCGGTATTTATGACATGATTAGGAAGTATGTAGTAAGTACTGAAACCGATTTAGACAATTATAATGAAGCGGGGTATTTTTTAACACCAAGCAGTGGAGTTCTTAATCTGCCCAATGGTTTTTCACAAACCAGATACACATTAACTGTTAATGCTGCTAATTTAAATTATGGTTCTCAAATTTTAGTGAGTTGTGGCGGAGATGGTGCTATAGCTATAAGAAGAAAAAGTAATACTTGGGGTGCATGGAGTGTTATCGCCCTTGATTCCAATGTTGTCAAAACAATAGGAGACCAAACATCTATTAATGGAACTAAAGGCTGGATAGCTCGCCAGATATATAACGGAGTAATAACTAAGCCTTTTCCAGACATAAGAAGACATAAGTATTTAGCTTCATACTCATCAAATGCAGCTGCTGTTTCGGGAGGTATAAGGGTAGCAATACCAATGGTAGTTTCATCGATGTGGACGATGAAGTTAAAGGTAATTGAATATTCGGCTGCATTTCCATCAAATTCTAATGCTGTTTCATACTTTGAAATATCGGGGTATGGTACCAATTTAGTGGCTAATAAATCTGTTTGGTGTTCTAATCCTAATAACTATACACAAGTTAGACATGGAAGGAATAATGCCGATAATAAGACCGTAATATTCATAGATAAATCAACTGCTTTTGCTTATCCAAAAGTAATAATAGAAAATATTGATTTTTATTATTCCGGATATGACGGAAACGATTATTATGATACAACTAAGTATGAATGCTACATAACTACTGATGAATCTGATTTTGTTCAAAATAGTATAATAACAAATAGTCAGTTTATTAGAGATTCCTTTTACTGGAATAAATCAGATTTTAATGTAGATAACTCCATTGGGGATGCGCAAGACCTAAATAATTACACAAAAACGGGTAACTATAGCCAAACATTGAATGCTCAGGCAGCTAGCGGAAGTAATTACCCAGAGCCAGTTTCGGGGATGTTAGAGGTTTACTCAAATAATGTTGTCTCTAGCGGAGGTGTTAGGGTATATCAAAAATATCATACTTATACAAATACGGTTTATATTAGGACAAATAACGCAGGAAAGTGGTTTGGTTGGGTTAAGGTTTGGGATAATGGTGATTTTTCTCAATTAAATATTGATAATTGGAATACTGCTTTCGGTTGGGGAGATTTTAGGCAATATGGTTTAGGTGCTACTGCTAAAATATCAAACAACTGGGATACAATTAATCAAACAGGTTTTTATTATAATGACTCGGCCTCTGCTACAGGAACACCGCTCAATGTAGCTAATATAAGTTTACAACATATTGAGCAAGCTGTAAGCGCCATACAAATAGCGTTTAGAAGTGGAGGGGATGGTATTTGGTTTCGTAGAAGGGTAACAACTGCCTGGAGTACTTGGGCTAATATTTGGACTAGTCAGGAGTTCACTCAATCAAATATTAATAACTGGAACAATGCGCTTTTAAAGTCTGGAGGAACAATGACTGGGGCTATAAAATATGGTAATTCTATATTAAATCAAACCTCTTTTATTGGTACCCAGATAGCAAACACTAATACTGGTTATTCAGCATGGATGCTACAAAACCTTGATTATGATTCCATAAACGATAAGTTTACTAAGCCAAGAGGCAGTTTAACTTCAAGAGCTTTAGCTATTGGTACGGGTGAAAAGGCTTTAAGATTTATGACTGCTCCAACTTCAACATCAAATGGTGATGATGCTGATTTAAATACTGTTTTTTCTGTTGATATTACGGGTAAAATAGAAACAGAAAACAATGGAAATTCTGAGCAATGGAATCAAGTTTATAGTGATAAAAACAACTACCTGAGAAATCAAGCCGATGGAACAGTTGGGAATTATTTAGGAGGTACGTCAATCACAAATCTAAATAATCTTATTACCGGTATGGTATGGACTTCCGGCTCTGTTTTAAATCTACCGTCAGCAGTTAGTTATCTTGTGTTTTCATTATCGGGGTCTAATGGTTATTCAGCTCAATTAGCAATGCGAAATACAAATTTCTTTTTTAGAGCTAATGAGAATGGAACATGGGGTTCATGGAAAAGAATATGGCATGCAGGTGATTTTTCTCAAACAAATATTGATAATTGGGATGCTTCATGGAATAATAAAAAAATTGATGCAATATATGTTAATGGAGGTGATGGCACTGATGCGAATATAGAATTTTCAGGTGCTGGTGGTCATAAATTTAGTTATGGATCTGGTACTTGGTTAGCAAATAGAGCTTGGAGTGCATATGGTGGTCTTATAACATTTAAACGAAATGATATTAATGCACATGGTTTACAATTTCAATATGATGTTGGTCATTTAAACCCAACTGGCGGTAGATTAGCCTTTAGGACTGCTGGTGACACAATTAAACCTTGGAAAACAATTTGGAATGATGGTGATTTTTCTCAATTAAATATTGATAACTGGAATACTGCTTTCGGACGGGGAGATTTTCGTCAGTTTGGTTTAGGAACAAATATTATTGTTTCTAGTGATTGGGACTCTATTAATCAATCAGGGTTTTACAAAAACGAAAATACATCAACTGTAGGCATACCGATAGCTGTATCAAGTATATCGATGATACACATGGAAGTGAATTCAAATGCTACGCAAATAGCATTTAGAAGTGGTGGTTCAGATTATTATATAAGAAGGCGTAATCTTGGTGTTTGGTCTGATTGGGATAAAATATGGACAAATCAGAACCTAACCACTGATAGTATAGCGCAATGGGATGAAGCTTATACTCATAGTGATTCGTCCGGTAACCCACATAATACACAAGTAGATGATATACCGGGGTTACAGGATGAGTTAAACTCGAAAGCCTCAGCTTCAGATGTTACAGCTATCAAAAGGCCTTATAGATCATACACCGCTATAGTAACTCAAACTGGGACTAATATTCCTATCCCTATGGTGGTTTTAGAAAATGATTTAGGTTTTGAACCTCAATGGAGTTATGCAACTGTAGGTGTTTACAATATAAATCAAGAGAATGGCTTTGACAGGAATAAAACTTGGGTAAATATACAGGTTGGACTTCCGAGAGCTTTAGGTGATATAAATGAATTCAGGGCTTTAGTTGATGCTTCAAATGATTTAGTTCAAATTTCAACAAGTAAGTATAATGCAACTTCAGGCGCTGTTTTGACCGACGGGCTTTTGAATAGGGCCTTTATAGAAATTAGAGTTTATGATTAATAATAAAATTAGAACTATGGAAATCAATCTATTTAACCATTATATGTATAAATTGTACTACCCTTTTAAATTTTGTTTCAGTAATGTAACCGCTTTTTTGTTTACGCTCCCTGCTGTAACTGTTGTCGCCTTATCTACCTCTCAGAAATCTGGACTCTTTTTGGGGATTCTTTTTGTTATAGATTTTGCAACTGGCATTGGTGCTAGTTGGGTAGAATTTAAAAAAGCAGCCCCGTTAGTTTCTGCATCAGGGAAGAGATATCTTATTCAGTCCAGTAAACTCCGACTTAGTGTTGTGAAGTTTGTTTTTTATGGATTATGGATTTTGGTATGGTGGTGTGTTGAAAATATTTTTGTCATTAAACAAATTCCTTCAGGTCACATATCTACTGAAAATCTAACTCTCACTACTTACGCAATTGCAATTCTATGCATTATTGAAATTTACTCAATATTTTTTGAAAATGTTAAGTGTATGGGGTTTGATATTATTCAGAAAATAAAAATAATTTCTCGCTCCGGATGGGGGCTTTATAAAACCATAAAAAACAGCGAAGATGAAACTAACTGAAAACTTTTCCCTTGATGAATTCAACTGTAAAGACGGCACAACTGTACCTGAAAAATACTACCCAAATGTTCTTAAAGTTGCCAAAAACCTCGAAGTACTTCGCGAATACCTACAACACCCTATTATTATCTCTGGGAGCGGATATCGCACAAAAAAACACAATACTGAAGTTGGCGGAGCGCCTAAAAGTCAGCATTTAACAGCATCTGCAGCCGATATTTCAATACACGGACTTTCTCCTATGAAAATTGCCGAAGCTATTGAAACTCTTATTGAAGAAGGAAAAATGCAGCAGGGAGGTATGGGTGTTTATCCAACTTTTGTCCATTATGATATTCGCGGAACTAAGGCTCGATGGTAAAAAATATAGTTCCTTATGCCTTAAGTATTTTATTACTCGTATTACTTACTGTTCAGTGTAATCATAACAGCAGGAATAAAAGTAATTACCTAAGTAATCTGGATGCGCTTACCGATACGGTTAACTATTATAAAAATAAAGCGGGTACACAAACGGCTACCATCAAAACACTTCGGTTAAAAAATAATGAACTCAAAGACTATATTATTAATAAGGACGAAGAGTTAAAAGCAATTACAGGCGAGTTCAGTTCGCTGCAATCTGTAGTAAAATATACAACATTAACCAAATTCGATACTATTTATATCCCTCTGGAAAAACCTATTATTACCGAAAAAAGATTTGAAGTGAGCGGAGAAAAAAAAACAAATGGTTTAGCCTTAATTACACCATTACAAACGACAGCCTTACTATATCCCCTCTCCTAACCTACACCGATGCCAGTATTGTAACCGGAATAAAACGCAGATGGTTTTTGGGAAAAGAAACCATTACTACCGATGTTACTTTTACAAACCCTAATATAACGGTTACCAATTTAAAATCGGTTACGGTTACAGTAAACAACCCCTGGTATAAAAAATGGTATGTATGGTTAGCTGCCGGAGTAACAGGAGGTTTAATGCTAAAATAATTTCCGGTTACTTTTTTAAGTATCTGGTATCAAAAAGGGTACGCATTTTAAGAGTGCTTTCAGAATAGTTATCAGAGACGTTAAGTACCTCATCCTTATCACTTGCTATAATATAAAAACGGTTTTCGTCTAAAACACCAAAGCCGTTTTTTAACCTGCACTTATGCTGTGCTACATAAAAAGCTACAGCTTTACTATGCCTTAATTCCTCAAGCTTATCATTTTGATCCAGCCTTACTTTTATTCTTTTGTTACAGCTTTTAAGTGATTCCTTATACGACTTTAAAAGGAGTTCATTGGTAATACCGGTATCACTATTTTCCAGTTTGTTTATTTCAAGGTTATCCTTATCAATTTCTTCCCTGTATTTTAAAATATCATTTTCATTAATAAGCAGGGTCATTTCGGCAAATTCCCCCACCGTTATCGTATCCTGAATAATTGTAAGCATTGGCTGATAACCCGATGAGTTTGTTATACTGTGACTTATATAATGGCTAATATTCTCTTCGAGCTTTTCCTCGTGGGTTTTCTCACAGGAAATACTGAAAAACGCAGATAGCAAAATATATAATGCACAACGTGTCATAAACAGGTAAAAGGTGTATGGATGGAATTTCAAAAGTACATCCTTTTTATATCTAAAAAAAACAAAACCATGCTTTTGCATGGTTTTTTCTGTTTATATAGTGGTATGTAAAAATTTTATCTGCTTAAAAAGTATAGCCAATTTTCAGTCCGCCACGCGGAGTCCATTCATCTACATATTTGTTATCAATATCACCTTTACCCTTTACCTCAATTTTCCACATAATACCAATAAAAGGATCTATAGAGAAATCTCCGAATGTCATTTTAAAACCAACTTCGGGGCTAAAGAATGAGAAGTAACTATACGTACCGTCAAACTTACCGAACATTAAATCTTCATCAAACTTTATATTTCCGTAAGAAAGGTAGTTACCTGTATAAAGCCCTTCGAGTTTAGTCCCTTTGTTGTAATATTTTCGTCCGCCTATTTCAATGGCAAATCCCTGTCCGTCTACATCAAAAAGACCAACATCATAATTCATAATTCCATAAGAGATATTCACAATCTGGGTGTTTTTGTATCCCCATTTAAGACCTTCAAACTCAAATGAAAGTCCTAATTGCGATGGTTCTGAATACATACCCCTGGCACTAATTGTAGTGATTTTGTTGTTCTTTTTGTCGCTGTTGTTATCCTGCGCAAAAATGATTGAAGAAGCCATAATGGCTGCAATAGTAAAAAACTTTTTCATGATGATTTGGTTTTAAGATTGATAATTGTTTATTGATTTAACACAACATTTCCCAAAATGATGCCAAAAATAAAAAACTATAAAAACAAAACCATAAAACACTAATAAACAAGCAAATACTAATTACAGTACAGAATTTTAAATAATTAGATAATATAAAAAATCATTTGGCTGGTTAGTTTGACACAGAACTATATTATATTCTTAATCAATCTTATTACGTTTCAATTTCCGCTTAAACTGCTTAAGCTTTTTGTCTGTAAGAAAAAATGTTTTAATAATAGGTTCCTTTGAATCAGGAACTCCATATTTATTTACAAGTTCTATATATAAAAGATATTGTTTTTTAGGCAGCATTGCTCTTAACTGCTCTTCCTGTTTAACCATTAATCTCATTAATTCGAGCTCATTTTGTTTTGACTGATCATTAATCCAAATATCGTAAGCCTTGTAAAGAGGTTCATATTCGGCTTTAAAAAGACCTCCAAGTATCTCTCTGTAAAGAGAAAAATGTTGAAACTGCTCATTATTGAAAGTAGATGTTTTAATAATAGCATACGCAGTAGACTCATTATCTGTAATATCAGGATAGTCTTGTTTAAAAGATCTGGCTCGAGAAATCATAAATGAAACTCTACCTGTAGTTGTAGTTTCTTCTCCTGTTAAACAGTACATGCTTTGTGAAAAAGCATAATTTGTAAATACTAGTAAAAATAGTAGTAAGGTGTGTTTTTTCATGTTAAATAATTTAATTCACTTTTCCGTAATCGTCAACGCACTTTTTAGCATACTCTTTTGCTATGGCATTAATACGGCGTTGCGCCTCTTTGTCTTCGGCTAAATTGTTTTTATGGGTAAATATTTCCACTACCCTTTCAAACTCGGTTTGGATAAGGCCAAAAAAGTCCTCCAGCTTCCCCGCACTGTGGTAATGGGTTTTATATTGCATAGACAGTTCGCCTATTGCATCTTCACAGGCACAATGAAACCTGCTTTCAAGCTCGTTATAATCAGGAGCACTCATAAGTTTGTTATTTGGTCGGGTTAAAGATAATTATTTTACTCCTTTTATTGCGCTAAAAAAAGGCTCTGCACATATGTACAGAGCCTTTTAAGGTCTATTGAGTTGGTTATTATACTTGTTATTGCGCGCAATCTTAGTTTTTGCGCTGTTTTTAGTTGGGTGCAGGGAACCTAGTCCTCTACAATTGGATCTTCCTCTACAGGTTCTTCTTCTACAGGAATTTGCTTTTCAACCTGAACATCAAAGTTTTCAAGCATACCACTGTTACCTATGCCAAATCTCCATTCAAGTATAAAGCTTTCTTCTTCTTCGGTTTCAGGATCATCTTCCTGAATAACTACCATGTGGGCTTTTTCCTGAATATCTTCTTCTTCTTCATTAGCAAAGTAAAGCGTTAGCACATTACCTGTTTTGGTATACGTACCCGAGTTGTACGGTAGATCTTCGCCACAGTTGTGTACTACGGTAAACGTATTGTCTTCAAAAAAGGTAAACAATACATCCTGTTCGGTTGGAGTTTCAAGTTCACATCCTAAAGGGAATTCTTCCCCCTGGTATGATACTCCAATCGCTTTCCATTCTCCCAGTATGCTACCCGTGTAGGGGTTATGCAAACCGTTGTCTACTGTCTCCACGTAATCGTCTGAAGTACAGGCTGCAAAAGCGAGTGCCACAAACAATACGGCAACAATTTTTCTCATAGTTTTTAATTTTTACAGATACAGTCGCTAATCTATAAGAATGGTGTTAAACTATGTATTAACAATTTCTTAAAATTTGGATAATTTTATATTTTTTGTACTTCAAGCCTATATCCGCCAAGCATTCCCTGATTACCTATACCGAAAAAACGAAACGCAATAAAGTCAATATTTCCGCCTGCTTCATCAGTATGAACCATATGAGCTGTTTCCTGTAGCTCTCCGTTATTCATAACCAGTGTAAGCACATGCCCGTTAGTGGTATACGTACCTTCACTAAATAATATATCCTCATCACAGTTATGCTGTATGGTAAAAGTGTTGTTTTCAAAAAAAGTAAAAAGCACATCCTGTTCGGGTTGTTGCGGTAGGTCACAGCCTACTTCAACATGGTCTCCGTCATATTCATATACAGCAACAGTTTTCCATGCACCGGCTATCTCTCCCGAAAAAAATTGTTGTACACTATCTTGTGGAGAAGGATCTCCGCAATCGGACGAACACCCTATTGCAACTGCTGTTATACAGCATGCTGCTAGCAGTTTAAGTGAGTTCATAAATTAGTTTTGATTAATTGTTTGTTAGGTAAAGTTAAAGTTTAAAACTTTAAAAAAATCTTAAATAAGCTATCAAAATTATGCAGAATGGTTACAAAATTGCGGGAAACCCGTAAAACCACCTGTTTTTTTAAAACACGTAAATACTCCCTTATTCAAATGAGAAGCAATGATTTATTTTGAATATTCTGCACCTTAAATAAAACTAAATGAATAATGTAAAGCTAAAAATTGCGAATACACCCTACTATAATAACGATAACCTGATACTGGAAGAAACCGAAACCGAGATTAACATTAGTCTGAAAAGTGGTGCAAATACTGTAACATTAACTCCTGTTGAAGCAGGACGTATTACTGGGATGCCTACCCCAATGATGGCATCATTAACATTTTGGTACAGTTTTGACCCCAGTACCAATACCATAACACTGTGCGGAAGTGATTATACCAGTACCGACAGTACCTACATTACCCTAAGCCCAAAAGATACACAACAGTACCTTAACGTATATGCATATGGAGATCATAAAAGCGAAAAGCATACTAGTTTTGCTAACGATTCTCTGCTTAAAGAACTACTTAAACAAACTGCTGTAAAAGCTAACGAACTTATAATCAACACTGCTAAAAAGCAGTATAATGTAATTGTGCGCAGCCCACAGCCGGGACTACCTAATATTATAATGGAAGATTTAAGGGCGGTATACCGCAACGGGGTATTTTTAGAACTTCATGATCCTGAAAACGAATATGAAACAGACGACAAAATATTTTCGGCATCTGCTGTTTTTGGCGGACTGATAACTTTACGCCCGGATGCTAATTTTGCCAATATTACCAATGCAGCAACCGACCCAAAAATAAGCGGTTACCCCTGGATGCAGCTATGGAATCACTACTATGGTGAAGCAAATGTTTGTGCTTCAAAACATTATAATTATGGCGAAGGCACCTTTAACTGCAGCAGTACCATTATAGGCGGACATGTTATTTTAGGCAAACAACCGGGCGTTGTACCCCAAGGTAGCAACACCGTGTTTATTATACCTATTTGCCAAAGGCATAACAAAAACAACGACGTGTACATGTCGCCTGTTATGTATAATGAAGGTATTGTACTTCACAGCCATTATAATTAGATAGGAAAATCTTACGTAAAAACACCTGCTCATAAAAAACACGTAATAACACGCTGTTTCACGTTATACCGCTTAATTATATTTGTATTGATTATGGGCATATAATGAGAGGTTCATAATAAATGTGTATTCTAGCTTATTAAAAACCCCTTGTTTGGTCGTAAGGGGTTTTTATTTTTATTCCCTATTAATACTTTTTGTTGTTTAATAATAGATTTAATCAGTAGGTTTTAAAAGTCCTTAGCAATGCTAAGGACTTTTTTGTTATCTGTAAGATTGTACTCAGGTAATAGTACGGGTTTTTAAAAAACAGGTGTTATCACGCAATTTCAAACCAAAAGGCAGACGTAACTTTGAAAAACATTAAGCAACTACAATTCAATGCATTAAAAATATTACACGTGTATTCCCCCAAATGCATGCTTTGAAAATGGAACCTAACCATTTTAAAAAACAGGGGCGGAATCTGAAAAGCCAAAAGAGTAAGAAACTATAACCAACTAAAAAATTAATATCATGGCATGTAGAACTCCATCTGTAGAGCGAGTAGCAGACAAATCTGTTAATGCACAAAAGCAACTCGACAAACTAACCGAATCGGTTAAAGCACAAAGAGATACTCTTTTAGATGAATTTGACGGTAAAGTAGGCGAAAATCTTAAAAGAGCCCGTATTAGTGACGGTACACTTTTAGGTTCTAACGACTATATAAAAGTAGAATACAGCTACGAATTTAGCCTGGATAAAATTGCCAGTGTAATTAAAGATACACTAAAGGCAATTGCAGCTAACAAAGATTCAAAAAGCTTACAGGATGCTTTTAGCGATGAGGCTGTAGAGTCGTACACTGATTTGGTTAATTCGGTATCCGAAGCTGCAAAATCAAAATCAACAGCTGCTGCCAGTATTTCATTCTCTATGAACAGGCTGGCTCCGGGTGTATTTGCTTTCCTTTCGGCTACATCGGCCAGTTTACTGGAAGAAGAAACCTTTGGAAGCGAATCAATCACATCAACAGTTATTTTCTATCAGCTTATTTATAGTATAGACGATTTAAAAAACCAACAGAGTTTTGATGAGGCTGCTATAGACATCCAAAACCTGATGCATATGAAACGTGTACAGGCAGCCCTTACTGATAGCCTTGCAGACGGATCTATAACTATTGATGACTGGATGGCAAGGGATGAAAAACTTAATGCTGCTGTAGAGCGATTAAGAGCCCGACTTGACTCCAGAGGATTTGCCGACAGAACTCAGGTGGCTTCAAGAGGTATGAGCGAAAACCAACGAATTGTTACAGCGGCCCTTGAAAGACTTAACAAAATGGGCGAAGTATACTTCCCTGCGGTATCTATACTGGAAAGCCGCTTAGAATTAAGCTACTTTAATTAGTATATTTATGTGTTTAGAAAAAAGCCCCTTAGAACATCTAAGGGGCTTTTTGATTAACAAATGCAAGTACTGAAATACAATATTATTTTTCTATCCTGTTTGTAAACAGGAACGACGATAATTTATTTAGTTTAAGCAAATTAATAAACTTTGCTAAATGTTAAAATACCCAACATTAGGTATTTCAACACCTGCTATTGATTTATACCTTGCAATTTACGTTTATTACAGGTTTACCCTACAGGTATTTTTACCTGTTTTTATAAAACAAGTAGTATTTCGCAAGGTTAAAACAATAGAAATCAGTACCTTTGAATTAGGTTATAATCCCTCACAAGAGTGTAACCACACACGTACCGACTAAAGCTTATTAAGGATGATTTTGACACTAGCTTTTTTAATAAGCAAAACCTAATTAGTAAATATACGTGTACACATAAAAACCCCTTATAATGGACTAAGGGGTTTTTTCTGTTTTATAAGGGTTGTATGTTTTTACCAGGCTTTACCTTCGGGCATTTTGTCAAATATATAACTAAAGTACAGATTGTAGTAGCTGAGCGAGCGATCGTACCTGTTATTGTCACGCATTTCGCCGTCTTTTAATACGTAATTATTAATGGGGTATATTATTATACCATCGGCAGGATCATAACATTCCAGTTTAAAAATAGTTACCTTATACCTGCCCTCCTTAAACTCAATCATACCGGTGCATATTCCGCCCTGAGAAAGAAACGACGGATCGGGCAGGTTCCTGTAGCCGAAACGTTTTAAATCGTCGGGCGTGTAGGAAATACAAAAGTCAAGTACGTCGTAATTAAAGTCTACATACTGGCATTTACCCGTGAGTTTTATCTGTTTCATCATCTCCTCGGGGGTTACCGTTCCCGGAAACACTTTTTCCCAAACCAGGTTACTTTTTATGATGCTAAAATTATGCTGACCAAAACCCAGCAACGGAAACAATAGTAGTAACAGTAGTTTTTTCATACAGGTGCTTTTTAATTGGTTTTCAGGGAATACCAATCAAATAGTTTGCCAAGGGAAGAAAAATAATTACATTTATCTTTTAATTTAAAATCACATCTTATGACATTAAATGAACTAATTGAATTATTTATCACATCAGACAAATCTGATTGGAATCAAATCTCAACTTGGGGATATGGAAGCGGTCCCTCTTATAAAAATCAATTTGAGTTTTCAGAAATCAATAACAATGAGGAGAATGTTTTAACTCACAAAGAACACTCTAATGTTGCTTCTTTTAAAAAGAATTTATCAATTACAATTGCATGGGGATTAAAAAGTGGTGATGAAGATTCCGTGATAGATAGACCTTGGGCCACTAATAATCCTAATCCAAGCCCAGGTATACCAAAATATTTAGATTTCTTTTACAACAATGCTTTAGTTTTAAGAGTAAGCTATTGTGTAATAGACGGAGGAAGATGTCAACTGCCTTTTCCTGATTATGATATGGAACAGAATATAACTGTCCCTAGGAAATATTATGAGGTAATAAAAAAGCTTAACCAACTTACCAATACTAGTTTTTTTGATTCATATTTCACTAGTTCAGGTATAACAATTAATGAAGAAGAATGGTAAAATAATGAAGCTCCCCTTAGTGTAAGCTAAGGGGGTTATTTATTTTAGGTTAAATAATAATATATTCAAATTATTTGTTTAACCATGATTAACATCATCCGTATTAACTGAATCTTTATCAATATTATTTTCACTTCTAAGTTCATTTAATATTTGATGCAATACATACCTATCATTAAATGAATTACGTTTATTAAATTGCATAGGTATTAGTTTTTTTATTTGGTCTCTATACATTTCATTTCTAGTTTGTCCTTGTAAAATATTTCTTGTATTAATTAAGATTTCATCTAAGATTTCTTCAGTATTTCTCTTTACCAACTGCCTTTGATCTTCTGATATATGACGGTCAATTATCATTTTAATTTTTTCTTCAAGATTAGGGTAAAGTGCATCAAATACTGTTCTCAAATTTGTTTCATCAACTTTATTTTCCAATTGACTATTAATACTTTTCAATAGCTTAAACATATCTTCTTTTTCAAATTCAGTAGTTTGAAAAATATTAAGAGGGCTTTTGATATTCGATTTTTCTGTACCAAAAACAATCGTAGCCACACGGGCTTTATCTAATTTACTAGCCAAAGCTCCTGCTTCAAAAAGTATCCAAGGTTTTTCCATATTTTCAGGCGTAATGCAAATTATTCCAAATTTACATTCATGAAGATGTTTGAGTATATCTGAAAGCCAAGCACTTCCCTTATCAATATCATCAGGTGTATAAAAAGGAATTACGGCTTGTAAAACAGTAGGAATCCATGTTCTTAATTCACTAGCAATTTGTTTACTAGCTTCTCCTGACCAACTGATAAATAATTTCATTGTAAAGCGTGTTAAAATTAATAATCACGAATCTACAACTTTTATAAATAAGTGATCTTATTTCATATAGTAGTTTTTTATAATAACAATTCTAATCAAAAACAAAACCCCTTAGCACTCACTAAGGGGTTTTGTTTATTTTTAAATTTTTAGATATTTCGGCTACAATGTTTTTCACTCAATATGACAGAGAAATTAATTCCCGAAAAATTCAATTTTCATAGTACCTCCGGCAACCGAAGCTACTTTTGCATATACTTTATCTTTTTTTACCCTCTTGTAAAGGTCTTTATCGTTTATTACAGCAAGCTGATCTTGTTTTGAGGTGTCCTGCTTGGCATATACCACTATGGTTGTACCATCGGGCTGAGGTACCATTTCAAGCTTATCAGCATAACGTAACCCAAATTTCTCTACAAGCTCCTGTAGGTTTGCACTGTATTCCGGTTTATTACCTGGTTTTATATAGCTTGAATTTCTTTTGCTCCACTCGCGGGAGATGAAGTAAATTACAAGAGCCGCTCCCATTACTACAAAAAGTTCCATAATTATAAATTTTCCCAAATGTAAAAATTAAGGGAATACAACAAAGAAAAAAGTACTGGATTTTGAGTTTACACTATACAGCCTAACCTATTTACTTACTCTGACGCTACCACTCCTACTGTCATTGCGAGCGTAATGCAATGAAGCGTGGCAATCTCATTACAGATTGCTTCGTATCTCTTAATGAAATAGCATTTTGTCATTCTGACGACAGGAGAAATCTCTTTTAAAATTTAAAATTCACCATTTTAGAATAATAGTTGTCCTTTTGTCTTGACACAAAAGAACCAAAAAGTCAGGCTAAGACTCCTTAAGCTAAAAATTATGGCTCTCGGCTAAACCATCCGAACTCGGCTATCGCCTCAAACAGCGGATGCTTATTCACGCCTCGTTTATAATTTTCTTTACGCTACAGAGCCTAATGCCGTTTGCTCACTCCTGCTGTCATTTCGATATGGAATGAAAATGGAGGGAGAAGTCTAAATATAAAGAGATTTCTCCACAAGGTCGAAATGGAAATGAGATTCTTCCTATCATCAGAATGACATACAGGAACCTTTAATAAATTGCTTCATACCTCGAAATGACAATAGTGTTTTATTTAGGCTTTTTATCCATACAGATAAAATAGGCTTTAAAACAAAAAACCCTTAGATTTCTCTAAGGGTTTCTATTTAGGGGTGAATGATGGGTCTCGAACCCACGACCTTCGGAACCACAATCCGACGCTCTAACCAACTGAGCTACAATCACCATCTGTTTTGCGAGTGCAAATATAGTATAGCTCTACGTTTCCTGCAAATAAATATACAAAAAAATTGCACTTTTTTACACTAAATCACTTAAGCTGTTGACAGCCACATACCTTTCAACCGTAAAGCCTTCGGCATATTCACTATTTATTAGCCTTCCTAAGTCCTGCGCGCGGTATAAAATGCTTTCTTTAAAGTTTTTTGTCGCGATTGGTGTAACAGGTTCGTCGCTGTTTGGATCATAAAATTGCGACTTATATGCCATAAGCGAAGCCACTTTTGTATCCATAAATCCGGTGACATCCACAACGAAATCAGGTGTAAGGTTTTTCCATTGTATGTAGTGGTATACCAGTTTAGGCCTGTAAGCCTGCTGAGGTTCTCCGTTTAGTTCGGTCTCTATTTTGCGAAGTCCCGAAAGGAAACAGGCATCACTAACCAGTTTACTCCCTTTACCGTGGTCTATATGGCGGTCGTCTACCGCGTTGCAAATCACGATTTCGGGCTGGTACTTACGAATCATTTTGATAACCTCAAGCTGATGTTTTTCATCGTTTGTAAAAAATCCGTCACGAAAACGCAGGTTCTCCCTTACGGAAACACCCAAAATTTTAGCCGCTTCGGCAGCCTCTTCATCACGAATTTCGGCAGTACCTCGTGTGCCCAGTTCGCCACGGGTTAAATCAACAATACCAACGGTTTTACCAAGGGAAATTTCTTTTGCTATGGTTGCCCCACAGCTTAGCTCCACATCATCCGGATGGGCGCCAAATACAAGTATATCGAGTTTCATTATTATTTTTTTGAGTGCTGTAAAGATACGGACTTTGGTTTATATAAAGGGATTATTAGAGTATTCAGTCGCAGTAAGCGGTAGATTGCTTCGTGCCTAGCAATGGCGTAGCGCTTTGTCATTTCGATACGAAATGAAATGGAGTGAGAAATCTAAACTATATACTAAAAGATTTCTCCTTTCGTCGAAAGGAACTGTACTCATTAGCATATTGCTTCGTAACTAGCAAGAACAATAATAACTCTGTCCTTTTGTCTTGACACAAAAGAACTAAAAAGTCAAGGCTAAGACTCCTTTAGCTAAAAATTATGTCACTCGGCTAAACCATCCGAACTCGGCTATAGCCTCAAACAGCGGATGCTTTTTTACGCCTCATTTATAATTTTCTTACGCTACGGAGCCTAATGCCGTTTGCTTACTCTATTGTTGTCATTCTGATTGAAGCGATCGCGGAAAGAAGAATCTAATCTAGATACAAAGAGATTCTTCCTATCGTCAGAATGACAAATCAACTGAATACTAATCAAAGTACCCTTCGCATGGTCATACTCTTGTTAACTGTTTCTATAAATTCCTTTTCGGGGTTACTGTCTTTGGTAATACCACAGCCTATAAACAACTGAGCCACATTGCCGTTTACCTTCATGCATCTCAGGTTTACAAACAAATCGGTTTGAGCAGGTTTACCTGTTGCAAAATCACGGTTTAACTCCCCCAGAAAACCCGAATAGTATTCGCGGTCATACCTTTCGTTATCCAGTATAAACTGTTTAGCTTCGGTTTTAGGCAGTCCGCATACGGCAGGTGTTGGGTGGAGGGTTTGCAGTACTTCCTTTAAAAGGGAAGCTTCCTTAAGCTCTGCCGAAATATCGGTTTTAATATGTACTATATTACCCGCCCTAAAGGTGTATGGCTGTGTGGTAGTAATCTGATTAGTGTAATCCTTTAGTTCGTTTAAAATAAAGTCGGTCACAAACTGTTGTTCCTCCTTCTCCTTATTTTCCCAAACAGCCTCTTCCCCTTCTTTATACAGTTGGGTTCCGGCTAGGGCTACGGTATGTATGGTATGGTTTTGTGCTTTAAGCAACTGCTCGGGCGTTGCCCCCATCCACAGTCCGCTTGCAGGGTGAAAAAACATATATTTAAATGCATTGGGATAAGCATACAGCAGGTTTTGATATACCTTAGTTATATCGGTTAACGATAGTTGTGCCATCTCACTACGCGATGCCACCAGTTTACCAAACGCCCCTGTTTTTATAGCACTCACGCATCGGGTAACCAAATCTTCAAAGCCCGACTTAGCCTCGGGGCTTATTGCCACAGGCTGAGGTTCGGCCGGAGCAAAACCATTTGCCTCTATCCTTACCGTTATCACATCGCTTTCGTGCATTGGGATAAACAGGTATTTATTGCCCTCAAACGGAGCGAATACAAAGCCCTGCTGAGTAAAATCGGTTAGGTAATACTCCTCAATATTGGTTTGGAAAATTCCGGTTACGGTATCACTGCCCGGCTTGCTGTATACTGCAAACGGACGCTGTTCCTGCAATTGGTTTTGTATTTTTAAAAGTAAATCGGTCATTATTTATATGTATTCATGGATTTGATTATTTGACACACCTACCCCCTTTCAAGACGGGAACTCATACCTGCATTCAAATAAACAAATAGCCTATTAACAAATTATCGTTTTCTAGGCAAAATCATATTGGTAATCTTGCAAAGCGAAATAAGGCGCCCCTGCTCATCGGTTATTTTTACTTCCCAAAGGTGCAGGCTCCTTCCCTGATGTACAATTCTTGCTGTACCGGTCACCACTCCGTCGCGCTTGGCACGCACATGGTTGGCACTAATTTCTATACCTCTTGCCTCCTGCACTTCGGGATTAACAAACAGTAATGATGCTGCACTACCCACGCTTTCGGCAAGAGCTACCGTGGCTCCGCCATGCAGTAGTCCCATTGGCTGGTGTACGCTTGGGTTAACCGGCATTTTGGCTTCCAGAAAGCCTTCGCCTGCATCGGTATACACTATATTAAGGGTTTCCATTAAGGTATTTTTCGCAAAATCGTTGCACATTTTCAGTGCCTTTTCTTTATCAAATGCCATGTATAGTAATTTAAAGGGTAAAGTTACGAAAAGCCCTTTACAGTTATATAAAAGACATGAGATAATAGACTGAAGAATGTTTTAAGTACTGATTTTAAATTTTGTGCGGATTATCCATAAACTAAATGATAATTTTTTCCGTTTACCATACAGCCACTTTTTTACTTTTTAAATTAATGCTACATTTACCAAAAATTGTTATTTATGCGCTATAGCTTACTATTGTTTTTCTTTGGTGTATTTGTGCTTACGTTTACCTCTTGTCGTGATGATTTTGAGTTTGAGCCAAGCCAGGGCGGACTGGAGTTTTCCAGAGATACTGTGTATCTTGATACCGTATTTACCAATATTGGGTCCAGTACCTATACATTAAAAGTATACAACCGTGGCGATAAAGACATTAGTATACCTACCCTAACCCTTGGAGAGGGAGAGGATTCTAAATACCGACTAATGGTAGACGGTGTACCGGGGCGCGTATTTAACAACGTAGAGCTTATGGCTCACGACAGTATGTTTGTTTTTGTGGAAACTACCATAAACTATGACGAGTTTGTTAATACCGAAAATACTTTTTTATATACTGATCAAATAGAGTTTCACAGTACACAAATGGCTCCGCAAAAAGTAGAGCTGGTTACACTGGTGCAGGATGCTGTCTTTTTATACCCTCAGCGTAATGATGAGGGCATGTATGAAAGCATCCCCGTTAGTGAGACCGATGACACCCAGATTTATGGTTTTAACCTTAATGAACAGGAAAACGGCAACGAACTGATTTGGACCGATGCTAAGCCTTATGTAGTATATGGCTATGCAGCCGTACCTAACGGAAAAACACTTAACATTAGGAAAGGTGCACATATACATTTTCATGAAAACTCAGGACTTATAGTACGTGATAATGCCCGCCTTAATATTGGTAGTATTAACGACCCTGCAACACAGGAAAATACTGTAATTATTGAAGGAGATCGCCTTGAGCCTGATTTTGCCGATATACCGGGACAATGGGGAGCACTTTGGCTACAGGAAGGCTCTACAACAAATATTTGTAATGTAATCATTAAAAGCGCAACCGTAGGTATACTTGCCGAAGGTAACAACGGAACAGCCATATCGCTAAGACTTCGCAATACACAAATATACAACTCTACTAATGTGGGGCTGCTTTCACGCAACTCTACCATATATGGAGAAAATGTGGTTATAAACTCTGCCGGGCAGGCCGCTTTTGCCGGTACACTGGGCGGTATATACCAGTTTAGACACTGTACCTTTGCCAACTACTTTAATAGCTTTAATCAGGTACCTGTACTTTTAAGCGATTATTTAGAAACAGAAGATGCCATATTAGTAAACAACTTTAATGCAAGCTTTGAAAACTGTATAATGTATGGTTCATCAAACTTCGGTATATTGTTTGACCGTGTAGGCGATTTACCTTTTGAATACACCTTCACTAATTGCTTTATTAAATTTATAGATAATATTAATAGATTTACAAACGACCCTATGTACAATTTTGGTAATCAGTCGTTATTTACAGGCTGTACCATAGCGCAAAACAGTACTACTTACAAGCCGTTTTTTGAAGATCCTAATAATAATAAACTCAACATTAGTGACGAGTCGGCGGCTAATGCGTTAGGAAAACCTTCGGTAGCAGCTATAGTACCTAATGACATAGTACAAACCCAAAGAAACCTTAACGTACCCGATGCTGGAGCCTACGAAAGTGCGGCTTTCGAAGAAGATTAACATATATTTACAATAAATCATATTATTTTTCATAATTTTGTTAAACAACCCACAAAAACAAGCAATTATGAAAAAAATCTTTATTACCTTTTCAGCGGTAGCCGTGTGCCTTGCTTCGTGCAAAAAAGAGGAAAAGATGGATTCAGGAGAACCCATGATTACAGACTCTGTTCACACGGAAGAGCCGGCACCTATGGCTGAAATGGACTCTGCTACTGTAGCAAACGCCTGGATGGAATATATGACTCCGGGTGAAGCACACAAGATGATGGCAAATGAAGAAGGTAATTGGAACTGCGATATGACTTTTTGGATGGGGCCTGATACACCACCACAAAAAGAAACTTCGAGCTGTGAAATTAAAATGATACTTGACGGACGTTATCAGCAATCTACCTACACCGGCAACATGATGGGAATGCCGTTTGAAGGTATTTCAACAGTTGCTTATGATAATGCAACAAATGAATATGTCTCTACATGGATTGACAACATGGGGACCGGTATGATGGTAATGAGAGGCACCTTTAACGGTAATACCAGAACCACCACCCTAAACGGTACCATGGTAGACCCTGTTACCAAAACCGTGAAAGAAGTGCGTGAGCTCTATGATATAGTAGACGAAAACACACGTAAAATGCAAATGTTTGAAACCCCTAAAGGCGGCAAGAAATACAAAAGCATGGAAATTATACTTACAAGAAAATAATCTTTATTTTTTAGAATTATTCCCCCGAATAATTTTAAATCCCCAATCCCGCCCACAAACGGCGGGATTTTTTTTATAAATTATATTCATTTTATTACGGAATACCGTAATAAAATAATCATAAAATCGATTAAGTGTAGGTAAACTCAGTTTAAAAGTGTTAATTTTTTTACTATTATTTAATCAACAACACCTAAATTTACTAAAAATCAAATCATACCCCATAATGAGTGATTCGGGAACATCATTTTTATTCCTGTGCAGAAAAATGTATTTTGACGGTTATACCCCATCAAACAAAAACTTACACCCTTCTGAAAACTACCAAACGCTTTGTAACCTAGCTCAACAACTTATTGCCAAACGAGGAAACGAAGGCTTTGCACTATACTTTTGTGAATCACAATATCTGGTAGATTTATGGGCTGCACATTTTATACTGGAATACGGACGCCCGTCTGAAATCATGAAAACAAGAGCACTGTATGTAGTAAACAAATATGCCCAAATGTCTATCAAAATAAAACTGGCTCAGGAAGAAAAAGCCTGGCTTAAGGAAAACGGATATGTTTAATACTACAGCGCCCATGCCGTGCTATATCTAACTTTGCTGATAACCTTACTTCAAAATCACTCAAATAAGCATTAATAAATTATCATATTTCTATTATTTAATAACAGGCACAGTAGTTTTTTAAAAATATTATATGTTAATTTGGCGTTAACATAAAAAAAACAAACAATAATCATTAATTAGTAGTTAACTGATAAGACAGTTAATTATCTAATATTTTTAATTCATTCTGTACCCTACCTACAGAACTAATACCTCATGTATTTATGAAATCATACACATTACAGCAAATTAATGATATTATTAATGGTGTAATTGAAGGAAACACTACTAACGAAGTAATGTCTCCCGAACAACTGGAACTTGCAAACACCAATCAGATAACATTTATTGGTAATAAAAAGTATGAAAAGCTATGGGAAAAATCTAACGCCTGTATAGCTGTAGTAAACAAAGACATATCTATACAACCGGGAGACAACAGGGCTTTTATTAAGGTAGATAATGCCGACTTAGCCATGTCGCAAATACTGGAGCTGTTTGCACCGGCACCTCCGTGTTTTGAGAAAGACATACACCCTACTGCCACTATACACCCTAGTGCAAACATAGGTAGTAATGTAAAAATAGGTGCAGGCTGTTATATAGGTGCTAATGTAACCATTGGCGATAATGCTGTTATTTATCCTAATGTAACCGTACTTGATGAGAGTACCATAGGTAATGGTACAACAATATGGTCGGGTACAGTGGTACGTGAGCGTTGTATAATAGGTGCTCTTTGCATTTTACACCCTAACTGTACTATTGGTGCCGATGGGTTTGGGTTTAGGCCATGCCCGCAACAGGGACTGGTTAAAGTACCACAAATTGGTAATGTAGTAATAGGCAATAAGGTAGAAATTGGCGCAGGTTCATGTGTGGATCGCGGTAAGTTTAGTTCTACCATTATTGGCGACGGCTGTAAAATTGACAACTTAGTACAAATAGGTCACAACAGTGTTATGGGGCGTTTTTGTATTATGGCAGGAAACAGCGGATTGGCAGGATCGGTTACGCTGGGTGACGGAGTAGTTATAGGCGGAAGCGCCTCCATAAAAGACCACGTTACCATAGGCAGCGGTGCTGTTGTAGGAGCCGGTTCGGGCGTTACAGGTGATGTTCCTGCCGGGAAAACCGTTTTAGGCTACCCTGCAGTTGATGGAAGAGTTGCGCTTAAACAATGGGCTATCCTTAAAAGAATGGCAACCTCATAAACTACCTTTTTTTAGACTTCTTTTTTACTAAAGGATGGTTTAGTCCGTTTACAATGTTTTTAAGTATTTCATATTTAGGAAGGTTGTCAAACAATTGCGTGAGCGTTTTAAAGCCAAAAGCCCTGGGGTCAAAACTGGGATCTATTTTTCTTAGGTTAGACCCTATGGTTGCAATATAGGCTTCCTCATCCTCATTTATAGAAATATCAAAAGCCTTATCAATTATAGCAGTGCTAATAGCAGGCTTTGGTTTAAGCCTTGCTTTAGCTTTTGCTGTAGCGGTTTTTTCCTGTTCATCTTCCTCATCCTCAGTAATTACTGCCGAAATATTTTCGGTATAAGTGAAAATCTCACACGACTGTACAAAGGCTACCGGGGTTTGCTTTTGCCCTATCCCCATAACAAATACACCGTCTTCCCTTATCCTTTTTGCAAGCCCTGTATAATCACTATCGCTTGATACTATACAAAACCCTTCTACATTTTTGCTGTGCAATATATCCATAGCATCTATAATCAGCGAACTGTCGGTTGAGTTTTTACCCGATGTATAAGCAAATTTCTGTACAGGATTAAACGAATACTGATTAATAACCTCTTTCCATCCATTCATTTGCGGAGTAGTCCAGTCACCATATATTCTTCTTATAGTTGCCTTGCCATATTTAGAAACCTCTTCTATAATAGCCTGTATAAGCTTTGGTTGGGCATTATCACCGTCTATAAGTACGGCTATATTAAATTTACTATCCATTTTATTATTGGTTGATTAAGTAATATTTAACGGAATACTATATTTATCCGCAAATAATACTTCAATAAAGATAGGTAACATATACGGGTTTACCACTCTCTATCACAAAGTTTTCGTTATATGATAATAAGCAACATATTACCACCTATATTCCAGACAAATAGCTTATATTTGCATTAATCCTGAATCTTAAATGATAGTTTTTGTTTAGGCATACAATTAAAGAAAAAAACTATCGTGAGACGGCATACTCTACAAATTTGCTTCAACCCCACTCTTTTTCAAAAGCAAATCATTATGAAAATCTCAATTTTTTCTATCTCCGTTTTAGGAGTAATTCTCAGTATATTCACTCTTTTTGTAGGAGTAAACTATTCGCAAAATCTAAATAACTGGATTCATTTTAGCCTCGTTATTATTTTACTTTTAATAAGCATTATAGGAATACTTCTAAATTTTGAAGGCATTAGCATTTACCGAAACCGTGTTAGGTTAAGGTAACTTAGTACAAACTATGTTTTATAACTTCTATTTAAATAAATACTTTGGTGACGGATAAGATCTATTTTCGTCACCAGCGGAAACATATACCGTAAGAGTATCTCCTACTACATGATTCACTAAAAAGTTAACGGGAAGCATAGCCTCTCCGGCTAGCTTAGTACCATTTTTAGACAGGTAATGGTAATTTACAGCTGCTTTTCTTTTAGCTAAAAGAAAGAAACCCGATGTTATAGGTGATAAATCATATATGGTAGCCTCACATTTCTTTCCGTTTTTATATACTCTGTATATTTTAAGTCCGGGCATCATGCCAATTATAAGCAAAATGATTCCGACTAGAGGAAAAATAAAGAAAATGTAAAACAGTTTAAAGGGAAAAACAAAAGGCTCCAGTCCTACTATGGCAGACTGACTATTGTACACTTTTATCGTTATAGGGTCGTGTATTTTAATCAAATCGTTTGAAAGCGTATTGTACTTATCATTAAGGTCAAATGTTTCAAACTTGTCGTGTACCTCCTGTCCGTTATCTTTATAAGAATAAGATATTAAAACCGGATTCTCACCATTAATGTTTACATTGGTTTTAATAGTCATTTTATCTACAACTGCTTCTTTTTCTGTGCCTTTGCTGTAAATAAGCTCGTGGTCATATTTTTGGTATAGCTCTATAAACGATGAAACCATCATAAATGTTGGCACCATTACTATAATAGACAATAGGGTAAAAATAGCCCCTAAGAGAAATAATGTATTACCTTTTATAAGTTTAAAAAATAACGGGAAGCCAATCTGAGTTTGCATGTTGAGGTGTGTTTTTCTAGTAGTGCGAAAGTAAAAATTCTGCATAGAATACACAAAGCTTAACCATCATGAACAACATATAACCATTAGCCTTTGAGATTGCCGCGTCGTTCCTCCTCGCAATGACAGGAAGTACAGAACTTAAAACACTGCAACTACTCTACTCCAAATCAACAAAAAAGCAAATATACAAATAGGCATTTATGGTATTGCCAGTTATGGAAAATTAGATTAATTTTGCATTTTCAACAACGTAACTACTTTTTCTAATGATCCATTTCTTCGGAAACCAGACGAATACCGTTTTTGCAGTACAAACGCAAGGCGAACTTTCTACAGAGGATATTTCAAAACTGAACTGGCTTTTTGGCAACGCACATAAGATAGAGAAATCCGTACTGACGGATTTTTTTGTTGGGCCACGCGCCACAATGATAACGCCATGGAGCACCAATGCCGTAGAGATTACTCAAAACATGGGTATACAGGGTATTGTAAGGATTGAAGAGTTTGAAAAAACTACAGAAGACAATACTGATTTTGACCCTATGCTTTCACAAAAGTATAACGGACTTAACCAGGATATTTATACCATAAACATACAGCCGGAACCTATACTGGAAATTACAGATATAGCGGCTTATAATGAGAAAGAAGGACTGGCACTTAGCCCTGATGAGGTTGAGTATCTTGAAAACCTTGCCACTAAACTGGGACGTAAGCTAACGGACTCTGAAGTGTTTGGTTTCTCTCAGGTGAATTCAGAGCACTGCCGTCACAAAATATTTAACGGTACGTTTGTAATAGACGGTGAGGAAAAACCATCATCTCTATTTAAACTTATCAAGAAAACATCGCAGGAAAACCCTAACGATATCGTTTCGGCTTACAAGGATAACGTAGCCTTTATAAAAGGACCACGTGTACAGCAGTTTGCTCCAAAAACTGCCGATAAGCCTGATTTTTATGACGTTAAGGAATTTGACTCGGTTATATCGATAAAAGCTGAAACACATAACTTCCCTACTACAGTAGAGCCGTTTAACGGTGCTGCAACCGGTAGTGGTGGTGAAATTCGTGACAGGCTGGCCGGCGGACAGGGTTCACTTCCGTTAGCAGGTACAGCTGTGTATATGACATCGTACTCACGCCTTGAGGAAAACCGCCCTTGGGAAAACGGTATGGACGAGCGTAAATGGCTTTACCAAACCCCAATGGATATCCTTATCAAAGCATCAAACGGTGCATCTGACTTTGGTAACAAATTCGGGCAACCGCTTATCTCGGGTTCAGTACTAACCTTCGAGCACGAAGAAGATGCACGCAAACTTGGTTTCGATAAAGTAATCATGCTTGCAGGTGGTATTGGCTACGGTAAAGAGAGTCAGTCAATAAAACAAAAACCACAAACAGGCGATAAAGTAGTTATACTTGGTGGTGAAAACTACCGCATTGGTATGGGTGGTGCTGCGGTATCATCTGCCGATACGGGAGAATTCAGCTCGGGTATCGAACTTAATGCTATACAACGTTCTAACCCAGAGATGCAAAAACGTGCTGCAAATGCCGTGAGAGGTCTTGTGGAGAGCGACGAAAACCCAATTGTTTCTATTCACGATCACGGTGCGGGCGGACACTTAAACTGTCTGTCAGAACTTGTTGAGGAAACAGGAGGTAAAATAGATTTAGACAAACTGCCTGTAGGGGATCCTACCCTTTCGGCTAAAGAAATAATAGGTAACGAGTCGCAGGAACGTATGGGACTTGTTATTGGTCAGAAAGATATTGATACCCTTAAGCGTATTGCCGATCGTGAGCGTTCGCCAATGTATGCTGTGGGTGATGTAACGGGTGACCATAGGTTTACATTTGAGTCGGCTACCACAGGTGCTAAGCCAATGGACTTTGCTCTGGAAGATATGTTTGGCTCATCGCCTAAAACAATAATGACCGATAAAACGGTTGAAGCGAAATATGCTAACCCTGAGTACACTCAGGAAAACATACACAACTACCTTAACCAGGTACTTCAGCTTGAGGCTGTAGCGTGTAAAGACTGGTTAACGAACAAAGTTGACCGTTGTGTGGGCGGACGTGTTGCTAAACAGCAAACTGCCGGACCTATACAATTACCGCTTAACAACGTGGGTGTTATGGCACTGGACTTTGCAGGTAAAGAAGGTATTGCAACCTCTATAGGGCACTCACCTATTGCTGCCCTTGCCGATGCTGCTGCCGGTAGCCGTACTGCTATTGCAGAGGCTTTAAGTAACATTGTTTGGGCTCCGCTTAAAGACGGACTTAAAAGTGTATCGCTTTCGGCAAACTGGATGTGGGCCTGTAAAAACGAAGGTGAAGATGCAAGGCTTTATGATGCTGTACAGGCATGTAGCGACTTTGCAATCCAACTGGGTATAAACATCCCTACCGGTAAAGACTCTTTATCAATGAAACAAAAGTATCCTAACGGCGATGTTATCGCTCCGGGTACTGTGATTATATCGGCTGCAGGTAACTGTAACGACATTAACAAAGTAGTAGAGCCTGTACTTAAAAAGAACGGCGGAAACATTTACTACATTAACCTATCGGGCGATGCATTTAAGCTTGGAGGTTCGTCGTTTGCACAGGTACTTAATAAAGTAGGTAGCGATGTTCCTACTATTAAGGATGCTGCCAAATTCAAAACAGCTTTCAATACTATACAGGAACTTATCAAGAATGGTAAAATTGCTGCCGGACACGATATAGGTAGTGGTGGTTTAATTACTACGCTTCTTGAAATGAGCTTTACTGAGGTGAACCTTGGTGCTGAATATGACCTTACTGCCCTTAACGAGTCCGATACGGTTAAAGCCCTGTTTAACGAGAACATTGCGCTTGTTATACAGGCAGATGCAGCTGTAGAGGCAGAACTTGCTAAAAACGGTGTTGACTTTACCCTTATAGGTAAGCCTGCAGAAGGTGCTGTGGTTACCGTTAAAAACGGCGAAAGCAACCTTAGTTTTAACGTAAGCGAGGTTAGGGATACATGGTACAAAACGTCGTACCTGCTAGACCAGAAACAAAGTGGAAAAGTAAAAGCGCAGGAGCGTTTTGACAATTATAAAAACCAACCGCTAACATATAGCTTCCCTAGCCATTTTGATGGTAAAAAAGTAGCTATAGACAGCAGCAAGCCAAGACCAAAAGCGGCTATTATTCGTGAAAAGGGTTCGAACTCTGAGCGTGAAATGGCAAACGCTATGTACCTTGCCGGATTTGACGTTAAGGATGTACACATGACCGACCTTATCTCCGGCCGTGAAACGCTTGAGGATATTCAGTTTATTGGTGCTGTGGGTGGTTTCTCTAATTCAGATGTACTTGGTTCGGCTAAAGGATGGGCTGGTGCTTTCCTTTACAACGAAAAGGCTAAAACTGCTTTAGAGAACTTCTTTAAGCGTGAAGATACCCTATCGGTAGGTATTTGTAACGGTTGTCAGCTTTTTGTTGAGCTTGGGCTTATAAACCCTGACCACGAGAACAAACCGAAAATGCTTCACAACGATAGCCACAAACACGAAAGTGCGTTTACATCGGTTACCGTACAGGAAAACACATCTGTAATGCTTTCTACCCTTGCCGGTAGTACGCTGGGTGTTTGGATTTCGCATGGTGAAGGTAAGTTTAACCTGCCTTATGGCGAAGACCAGTATAACATTGTTGCCAAGTATGGTTATGAAGGTTATCCTGCAAACCCTAACGGATCGAGCTATAACGTAGCGATGATGGCAAGTAACGACGGTCGTCACCTGGTAATGATGCCACACATTGAGCGTTCTATGTTCCAGTGGAACTGGGCTTACTACCCAGAAGGTCGTGAAGATGAGGTTACGCCTTGGCACGAAGCGTTTGTTAATGCACGTAAGTGGATTGAGAACAAATAATAAGACGTTTAGAATATAGACGTTAGATAACAGACAAAAGCCCCGCAACTTGCGGGGCTTTTTTTATGGGGTTGTGTTAAAATAAAAATATTAAATTTACAGAACACTTAACAGCATTAACCTTACGATTATGCATGCATTATGGCTTTTAAATAATATATTTTTTTCGGGAAATGAATTCACAAAAAAGATAAACTTTGGAGATGAAGAAGTTAGTTTACTTATTACAAATTATGAAAAATCAAAAGCACTAAAGACTCCTTTTGATGATTGGATTCACAAGAAAATAGTAAACATTCTAATGATGCAAGCATATTCGCCTAATCCTTTAGATTCAGTATATATATTAACACCAAATGAAATTCAAAGAGATCAAGATACAAATGATATTCTACAAAGATTCGAGCTTAGTTTAAGATTAGTATATTATCCTCAAACTCAAATATCACATATTGCATCTCATATACCAAAAGCTGCAATAAGCATCCCTACATGGGATAGCTACAATAGCGTTACTTACTCTTCAAAAAACCAAATAAATGAAGATACTTTTGATCTTGTAATTAGATATTTCAATATTTTGAAAGCAAAAAACTTAAAATATTCTGAAAGTCTATATCAAATTCTTAGAATTGCTAACATAGGTGACCATCTTACTGAATTACTAAGCTTATGGTCGTTTATTGAGGGTTTTTGGAATCCAGACCCTTCAAGAGATTCAAAATTGGATCAAAGCTTATTATACATGTTAGAAACAGATTATGCACCTGGTAAAAACAGAAGAGATTCTGAAATAAATGGAATTACATCAGCAATACTTTCTCAAAATGAGAAAATAGGTGCACGAAAATATTCTGAATTAAGAAATATTTTAGCGCATGGACAATTTTTAAATATTCAAAATGCATGGACTGCTGACCAATGGAAGATTATTTATGAACAGCGAAATCTATTATTAGAAATAATTATTAAATCATTAATGAATTATATAGAAAGAACAGCATAATTTCAATTAAAAATGGAAAATATAACATTAAAAATTATAATACCTTCTATAGCGGTTTCAGTTTCACTTGTTTCATTATACATCTCAATGAAAATATCTAAACGCAATATACGGATTAGTAAACTTGAAGAAATATTAGAAATATTTTTTTTCTTACAAGTAACATATTCATCTGTTTATGAAATGGCTTCAATCATACTTCATTTTAAAAATGAAGTATCAAAGGGTAATGTTTACACTAATTTATTGGATAAATTTAAAACCGATAAAAAAGAACATCTTGAAAACTATAAAGATGAATATGTTGCAGAAAAAGTAGCCCGATTATATGTATTAACAAATGCATACATCACCGATAAAAAAAACAATTATTTAAGAATGAGAATTAGATTATTTATAGATCTAATTATTGCAATGAATGAAGTTATAGAAGATGAAGGAGAAAGTATACCTCTAATTATTAAAAATAGTCTACCAGATAATACAAAAATAAGCCCTTTATGTGATGAAATTGAAAATGATATCATTAAAGAAATGGGACTTGGTCATAAGAATCTGAACAGAAAAAATTATGAAACTTACAAAAAGAAAATGTTACAAACTATAATGCTTCCACATTAACTCCCCCCTGCTGGCACGAGCCTCATGCTCGTGTCGTAATGAGATATATAAAAAATAACTAAAAATGAGAATAATATTAGGTTTAATATTAATAGTTATAGGCATAGCAAATATTTATTGGACTTACAGGAAACCAAATAAATTTTTGCCAACAAGGAAATGCAAGAGCTTATTTAGTTTCATTAGGGCTTATAGTTTGTGGATTTCTTTTAATTTTTAATAATAACTTTCATATACTTAATTTGTGATGCAAATTTTGTTACTACAATGGCAAGAGCGTGACGTTCGCACTAGCTAAAAAACATCAAACCTATGAAAATCTCCACTATACTCCTTTTATTACTGGCTTTTTCCTGTAGTAATCCTGCAAATGAGTTTGATAATAAACTTATTAAAAGGATGGCTGATGAGGTTGTCACTACCGATGTACCTTCTCAATTTATAGGTATTGATTTTTATGTGAAATGTGAAAACGGAGATGTTGCTCAGGTAGGTGTTAATCTGCTTAGGTATATCTATAAGGAAAGTAAAACCGAAATCTCCTACGAAGAGTTTTTAAAGAGGGCTTTAAATCAAGAGGAGTTGTTTGCCGAATCAGAGTATATTAACTGTTTTTCATTAGATAAGAGGATTACAGAGCAGTACCATTCGCAGGGTTTTAAATCGTTATTGGATATTTATTTTGAAAAATCTGATAATGGATTGAGGTTAACAAAAGATTTACCTGAAAATGAACTGGAAACTTTATCTTACTATTGTTTCCTTAATAATTATATGCTGGGTTTTGATGATTATATAGGTGTTTATTACATCTACAAAACATCTGATTTATATTAAGATTGCCTCGTCGTGCCTCCTCGCAATGACAGGAGAAACTTTTACATATAATAGATTTCTCCACTACACTATGTTGCGGTCGAAATGGAAACAACACCAGAGTGAAGCTCCGGCATAAAACGCCGTGGCGTAAGCAAATTACAAAGGAGGCGTTAATAAGCATCCGGTGTTTGAGGTGATAGCCGAGTTCGGATGATTTAGCCGAGTGCCGTAATTTGTAGCCTAAGGGGTTAGAGCCTTGAATTTTTAGTTCTTTTGTTTCAAGATAAAAGGACAATTACGCTAAGAGATCCTTCCTACCGTCAGGATGACAAACCATTCAAACTTCACAGAGATTGCAACGTCGTACCTCCTCGCAATGATAGGAGAAACTTTTACATATAATAGATTTCTCCACTACACTATGTTGCGGTCGACATGGAACAACAGCAAGAGTGAAGCTCCGGTATAAAACGCCGTGGCGCAAGCAAATTAAAAAGGAGGCGTTAATAAGCATCCGGTGTTTAAGGCGACAGTCGAGTTCGGATGGTTTAGCCGAGTGCCGTAATTTGTAGCCTAAGGGGTTAGAGCCTTGAATTTTTCGTTCTTTTGTTTCAAGACAAAAGGACAATTACGCTAAGAGATCCTTCCTACCGTCAGGATGACAAACCATTCAAATTTTACAGAGATTGCCACGTCGTACCTCCTCGCAATGACAGAGGAACTTTTACTCATAATAGGTTTCTCCACTACACTGCGTTGCGGTCGGCATGGAAACAACAGCACGGTGAAGCTCCGGCATAAAACGCCGTGGCGTGAGCAAATTACAAAGGAGACGTTAATAAGCATCCGGTGTTTGAGGCGACAGCCGAGTTCGGATGGTTTAGCCGAGTGCCGTAATTTGTAGCCTAAGGGGTTAGAGCCTTGAATTTTCGTTCTTTTGTTTCAAGACAAAAGGACAAAACACAATTTGAGATTTCTCCACTACACTGCGTTTCGGTCGAAATGGAAAAAAGAATCCTTACCCTGCTGGCGCAAGCGGGACGCGCTCGCTATCTAAAGATTCCTCATTCCGCTACATTACGTATCGGAATGACAACACATTATGTCATTTCGATATGAAGAGAAGCGTAATGAGTCACGAGGCTGAAAAGCCGACTGATGGAATAAATCCCCCTCTAATGAAAGAGATGTCTCCACAAGGTAGACATGGAAACAACAGCAGAGTGAAGCTCTGGCATAAAACGCCGTGGCGTAAGCAAATTAAAAAGGAGGCGTAAATAAGCATCCGGTGTTTGAAGCGACAGCCGAGTTCGGATGGTTTAGCCGAGTGCCGTAATTTGTAGCCTAAGGGGTTAGAGCCTTGAATTTTTCTTTCTTTTGTTTCAAGACAAAAGGACAAAACACAATTTGAGATTTCTCCACTACACTGCATTTCGGTCGAAATGGAAAAAATCTTACCCTGCTGGCGCAAGCGGGACGCTCGCGCTAGCTATAGATTCCTCACTTCATTACATTACGTATCGGAATGACAAAACCTTGTGCAATTTCGATATGAAGCGAAGCGCAATGAGACACGAGGCTGAAAAGCCGACTGATGGAATACCCCCCCCTCTAATGAAAGAGATGTCTCCACAAGGTCGGCATGGAAAAAAATCCTTCATACCGTCAGGATGATAGGTTATCCAAAAAATATAAAAAGCAGTATTAGTATAACTACCACATACATCACTACAAGAAATGTATTGTTCTTTTTTGGTTTTATCTCAAATTGCTCAAAACCCTTTGTTTGTTTAGAATTACATACATAACAAAAAGTAGCACTTTCGCCAGCATATTACCACAACTAGAACAGGGTACCAAAGTGTAATTATTTTACTTTAAATATAACAAATAAAAAGGCTCTCTAAATTAGAGAACCTTTTATTATATTTTTTAATATAGCTTATGATAACAGTTTCCTGTTTATAGGCAGCCAGTACATCACCACAAACAAAAGTCCAAAAAACAAACCAATCCCTGCAGAGATAAGCATATATGCAAAATCAAAGTTTTGTAATATTGATACTGTTGTATAAATTGATAATAATACACTTATCACAGCTGCTACGGTATAAATATAAAGTCCTTTTAATTTTTTTTGCAACATATAAACAGCCCCTAAAATTTTACTACCTGCTATAACCCCATTAGTAATTATTACCGGTGCAAGCGGGTACCCAAAATCTATATCATTTGTGAGATATGGAGAAGTAACTAAATTAATAAACGAAGTTATAAGGCTAAAACCGGCAAATATTATGGTAAACACACATAGTATTTTTAAGAATAAATCGCTTTGTTGTGGTTTTATTTCAAATTGCTCAAAGCCTTCTGTTTGATTAGTATTACATACATAACAATAAGAGGCTTCCTGGGTAAGCATATTACCACAGCTTAAACATGGTTTCATGGTGTGATTATTTTTAAAATTTTAGGTTCGTAAAAATAAACATTCAAAAATTACCACAACAGTTTATAAAACAATATTTAGCTTTTAAAGTTAGGACTTTACTTTACGTTTTTTAGTACCGGTAAAGCCATAGTAAAATATAATAAACAGTATAGCATAATTAAAGTAGCGCTCCAGTAGAGGTTGTTGTACCTTGTAAACAACACTGTAAATATTATACGTCAATTTTAAAACCACTAATACAAGTGCAGCGATGGCCATTTGTTTTTTCATAGCTTTAAAGATACTGATTAAAAAAATTATTTACCTTGTTTTTCCCTTATATATTTGCCCAGTTGCAACATGGTGGGCACCCAAATATCTTTTTTATGTTTTTTTAGGTAGTCCAGTAATTTACGGTGTTCTACAAGGTCAATATTAAGCGGATGCCCGCCTCCTACTCCGTGAAAAATAAACACAATACAACTCCCTTTTTTCTCTGCTTCTTCAATTTCGGCAATCATTTGCCAGGCTTTAGTCCCCGACTCCAGAAGGCATATACATCGTTGAGGTTAATTTCCTTTATTGATGCGTAAACCGATGCTACTCCCCTGCCAGGCACAAATTGATTTTACCAGTAAAACATTAATAAGAGAAGTTACACCAAACGGACCTGTTTTGCTTATTGAAGAGTCTACTCTTGTTACCGAAATAAATAATAATTTTGGCAGTAATTTAGTATCTGTAGCTGAGGTTACCGAAGAAAATAAATGTATAAAATCGTCCTCTATTTTTATACCTCAATAAATATGAACCTCAAAAAGCTTATATCCCTAAAATTTATTATCACTCTGATTTGCAATCTCACTTTAATATTCTTTGCTTACAAAGCATTTGAACATGAAAAAAATCAAACAGAACTCTATCTAGTTAAAGAAGGAAAAAATAACATATGTAGAACTCCTTGAAACAACTCTTCAAAAACAGGAAGAAAGTGTTAGTAAACTTGAAAAGTTACTCATTGAAAATGATAATAAGATAAAAGAAAAAGAAGCAATTAGCAGTTCAACTAATTACTTCTTTTATCTTTTTATAGGTGTATTGATTTTGCTATATAATCTTGACTTTTTTTTCAACAGGAAAATAAAAGAACAAAAAATTGTTGAAAATGATACAGGAGAAATGCTCTAAGCCTATTGGCTTCCGCCGTTTTGTTCACATTCCATAATACATATATTTAAATCCATAGGTATGTAGTAATTCATAGCCATTTCATGATCTTGTATGGCAGATGATGCAAATTCATAATCCCTTAAAAAATAAACTGCCATGAAGAGTTGCCTAACAAAACCATGATTTTCTACATCAATTGCTGTACTGGTTGCATCCATACACGCCTCTTTACATGCCTCTACATCACCTAGTGGCTCCGGCTGAGGTATTAACTCGGGCTCAAAAATTTGAAGTAACGCTGTTGTATCGTCTCCTGCCTGTTCTATAAGGTCAAACAAATCGGTATTATTTTGATGCAACAATTCAAATTTTGTTACATAGTCATCAAACATCCCTTCAAACTGGGCTACTGTTGTAAAACCTGTATTAGAAATATTACCTGTTATCCAGTTCATCCATTGTGATTTACTGGAAAAGCTAACCCTGTTAGGAGCTACTTTACTGTTAAAAGCATTTATGGACGATTTAAAGTTAATATAATCCTGTGTTTGTGTCATTAACACATACATTCTTGCTGCCTTAGAGATACTGTCTGTAGGCATTGATTTCAGCTGAAATGAAATAGTTTCGGGTTGCTGATTATCTGTTGCATTATCAACATCTGAAGAACAGGAAAAATAAAATAATGTCGAAACACAAAAAATAAAGGGTAAGGCTAGTTTTTTCATAGGGATAGTTTCTAAAATTAATTTAACAATTTTAGATATAAAAAAACATGTTTATGTTAAATAAAACATAAAACCTTAAAAAAACCAAATAAAACTACAAACTTAAAGTACCATATACTTTTGTAATACCTGCATCAATAAATACCATTTGATTAAGCGTTCCTGTTATTTTTACTATCCTGAGTTTTTTGTAACCGTTTTCTTTTTCAAGGCTTTTAAGAAGTTCCTTAAGGGCAGTAAGCTCCTTTTTATCTTTTTCTATAGTTTCTCTTATTTTATATACACTTACAATTTGGTTAATTTCCAAATCGGTTGGATTAATACTTATCTCATTTTTTTTGAGACTGGCTTTCGTAAGAATGCCTTTAGCTAACAATAGCTGTTCACACAGTTTTTGTTCCATACAGTTGAGGGATTGAAGTAACTTATTTTCTTTGAGTTTAATACGGTACTATAAATTTACACCTTTTAAATTTATTAATCTACACCTAAAATACTCATTACCTCTATTTTAGCATAATTTAAAGAAATGCAGTGCTTTTTAACAATATAAATCAAAATCAGCTCTATGGTATTGACTCTTGCCTACCTTAGTTTATATAGGTTCAAATCTGGTATGTTGCGTCTTTTTATCATTATTTTTTTTAGTTGGGTAAATACAACGTTTGCTTTACAAATTGCTGTAATGAACCAAAAAACAATGTTTGAAAAACGTAATTTATTGTTTGAATTTTGCAAGTTTACCCGTTTACCCTTATCTAAATTTACATGGCTTTAAGGCAGGCATCAGTAAATTAAAAGGAAAGCTTATTGGCTTTTGATTTACTGATACTTATCTTAAATATTAGCAAAATATTAAAACCTGTTCAACAGGTTTTACCTTCAAAAATAACTAACTTTAAAGATTACCAAAAAACAAATCTATTATGAGTGTAACAAACGTAAAGGCTTATGGTGCACCAGCTGCCGATGCCGACTTAAAACAACTTACTATTGACCGCAGGGAACCAACTACTAAAGATGTTGAGATTGACATTTTATACTGCGGTGTGTGCCACTCTGACCTGCATACAGCCCGTAACGACTGGGGAGGAAGTATGTACCCCGCCGTACCGGGACACGAAATTGTAGGCCGTGTAACCCGTGTGGGTAGCGAAGTAAGCAAGTTTAAAGTAGGCGACCTTGCAGCCGTAGGTTGTATGGTAGACTCTTGCGGTGAGTGCCCTAGCTGTAAACAGGACTTAGAACAATATTGTGTACCTGGCTTTACCGGTACTTATAATGGTAAAGACACTCACTTGGGCGGACATACCTATGGAGGATATTCTGAAAAGGTAGTGGTAGATGAGCATTTTGCACTTAAAGTGCCCGAAAATCTTGACCTTGCAGGGACTGCTCCGTTACTGTGTGCAGGTATCACAACATGGTCACCATTACGCCACTGGAACGTAGGTCCGGGTAGTAAAGTAGCAGTTGTAGGTCTTGGCGGATTAGGCCACATGGCTATTAAACTGGCTAATGCTCTTGGGGCTAATGTTACCCTGTTCTCAAGAACTCCCGGAAAAACTCAGGATGCGCTTGACCTTGGTGCACACGAGGTGGTTATATCTACCGATGCCCAGCAAATGAAAAGTGTAGCAGGTAAATTTGATGTTATTATCGATACTGTGCCTTATGTACACGACCTTAACCCTTATGTAGGTACACTTGCCATTAACGGTACTCTGGTAGTTGTAGGTTACCTTGGTCCACTGAACCCGTTACTTAATACTGTACCTATGATTTTAGGCAGGAAAGCCGTAGCCGGATCGGTTATTGGTGGTATTGCCGAAACTCAGGAGATGCTTGATTTTTGTGGTAAACACAACATCACATCGGAAATTGAGGTGATCAAAATGCAGGAAATCAACGAAGCGTATGAGCGCATGATAAAAAGCGATGTACGTTACCGTTTTGTAATTGATATGGCTTCATTAAAAGCCTAATTGTATTATCATATAGACACAACAAAAATCCCCGCCTGTGCGGGGATTTTTTATTCTTTAGAGCATCGGGTTGTGGTTCCGAAAGTCATAACTATACTAATTGTTGGACTTTCTCACGGCATATATTCCTCCGGCAAAAAGCAGTATTGCTGCTCCTAAATATATAAAGCCCTGCATTTGCCCTGATTCGTTTGAGGCATCAATTTCAATTCCTAAAAACTTTACCGCTTTAGTACTGTCGGCTACTTTATTCACACCTATGTACCCCACTCCCAAGCTTATCACAATCAGTATAATACCTATTACTTTTGATACATTCATAATCTTTTGGTTTTAATGTTTATCTAATTTAACAAGAATATTTTGAATGAATGAATCCTGACTTGTAATTAGCTTTTTTTTAGTACATAACCTTAAAATATTACACTAATTTTAAGAAAACCATACTGCCCTTACGGGAAGTTACAACGAAGCAATCTCAATAATTATATAGATTACCACGCTCCATTTCATTGCGTTCGTAATGACAACTTTCATCTTAAAAAGCTACGTCCAAAAGATGGAAATTTAAAACCACTATCTCGTCAATACCTCATCAATCATCCCGAAGGCTTTGGCTTCTTCGGATATCATCCAGTAATCACGTTCGGCATTTTTATTAATAGTCTCAAAATCCTTACCGCTATGGCGGGCAATTATACTGTACAGGTCTTCCTGTACTTTTAATACCTGGCGTACGCTTATATCCATATCGGCTGCCGTACCCTGTGCCCCACCCGATGTTTGGTGTATCATGACCCTGGCATGCTGTAGTGCCGACCGTTTACCTTTGGCACCTGCGCATAACAGTACCGATCCCATTGAGAGAGCCACTCCAGTACAAATAGTAGCTACGTCGGGCGTTATGTACTGCATTGTATCATAAATCCCGAACCCTGCATATACCGATCCGCCCGGGGAGTTGATGTACAACTGTATGTCTTTTTTAGCATCCAGCGACTGTAAAAAGAGTAACTGTGCCTGTATAATGTTGGCATTGCGTTCTTCCACCTGCTCGCCTAAAAAAATAATTCTGTCCATCATGAGCCTAGAAAAAACATCAAGCTGGGTAATATTAAGCTGGCGCTCTTCCATAATATAAGGTGTTAGCGCCGTAGGGCTGGCATAGCGTTGTGTATTACTAATGTATTTGTCTACATACAGGCTGTTTACCCTGTGGTGCTTTACCGCATAATTGCGAAATTCTTTTGCGTTCATAACTTTTCGTTTTTTGATTTGATTAAAGCATAACTATCCTGCCACCGCTATAGCACAGGGTGTTACTGATTGTGATTGTATTTTATATTTGATTATTTAAAGAAGCTGAATACTTTTTCCCTAAAGGAAACATATTTACCGGCAGTAAACACATGGCGGGCTACCTGTTCCACTTCGGCTTTAAGCTGTTGCCTACCATACTGGTGCACTATAGCACGGGTTGTTTTTTGCCAGTGCAGGTTTTCTTTTAAATCGGGTTCCAGGAGCAGGCGTGCTTCAAACAGTACTTTCTCTTCTCCGCTGCATTGCCCGTTGAGGTAGCTGTCGGTTTCAACCGTATTATTCCATGAAGTCTTCATACTGCAGCGATTTTTGTTTTACGGTTTCCTTTACTTTTTCCAGGCATTTGTGCTTTTGTACTGTAGCCGACCTACTTCCCGAAAAACCGAACCTTTGTGCCAGTTTTTCGGCATCCAGTTTTTCATAATAAAAAGCCGATAGCAAATCCATACACTTTTTACCGGTTGTACTAAGCAGGTGCATTAGTTTTGGTGTGGCAGCCTCGGTATAATCAGCATCCGTATCGGTAAATTGAATATCTCCGTTGTACATTTTAGTCACCTCATCAAAGCGTTTGCTCCACAAATGTTTTGAGATTCCCATTATATAAGCCTGTTCATTATTAGGCACTTCCCTCCCGTTTTGAATGTGCTCCATATAAATAACAAGGGTATCATGGAAAACATCTTTAGCCTCATCAAGAGTTCCTCCCCTTTTTGATACATAACGTGCCACGGCAGGGAATACTTTTATATATAAAGCCTCCAGTAATTCTGCGCGGGGTATTGTTGGATTATTTATAGCCATACTACATGGTGTTTATATATATGTGCCAAAAGTGAGGCAGATATCACCATAAAATTACTTCTTTTTTATAACTTATTACTACAACACACACTATAACACAGTAAGTCAGAGTTATACATTCACTAAAAACAATTATGTTACTTTATGAAAACGCTATATCTTATTACTTTTCTACTTTTGGTATTTACTTTTAGCTGCAAAAAAAATAATGCAAAAACTACAGGACAACAAACAGTTACAGAAACCATAGGTAATACGTCTGATAACTTAGAAAAGCAATTTTCGAATACTCCTACTTATGATACTCTTGCCAAAACCATTCATGTTTATGTGGCATTGTGTGACAATAAATATCAGGGTATAGTACCTGTACCAAAAGCTATAGGTAACGGTCAGGATCCCGATAATAACCTGTACTGGGGATGTGGATATGGTGTAAGGACGTTTTTTAAAAAGAGTACCGAATGGAAACTCCTTAAAAAAGACAAAAAAGACACTCTAATCATGGAGCGCCTGATATTTAAACATAACTCTAAAAACTATTACCTGATAGCCGATGCCTACAATGGTAAATACATAAAACAATGTACCAAAGACTTTTTAAACAGTAGTGCAGGCAAACTTAAAGATACTCTCAATGTAAACGGAACAACACTGGGCATTGCAGGAAACTCCAAACTTATTACCTACACAGGTCATGACGGACTAATGGATTTTACCCTGTATAATGATTATACCAATACCGATGGCAAAAAACGTGATGTGATTATACTGGCCTGTTACAGTAAAAGCTATTTTGGTAAACATTTAAAAAAAGCCAATGTAAACCCTTTAGTATGGACTACAGGGCTTATGTGCCCTGAAACCTATACCCTTCATGATGCCATTACAGGTTATATTAATGGCGAAAACAATACACAAATACAACAGCGCGCAGCAGCAGCTTACAGCAAGTACCAAAAGTGTAGTGAAAAAGCTGCAAAAAATTTACTTGCTACGGGTTGGCAATAAGAAAGTTTAGCGATTTTTTAGTTACTTTACAGCACAACCAAAAACAAATCACCACATGAAATTTATTATCGCCTTACTGTTTTTCCCGCTTATGTGCATGGCACAAAACTTTGAACTCAAAATACCCGATAATGCTAAACTTCAAAAATGGTGTAACGAGAATCAAAGTGAAATGGAAGTTTATGCCTACCTAAACTTAAACTTCAAAGCAACATCGTCTAAAATGAACCTGAAATATCAGGATTATGAGGATGGTAACGGTAATCCTGTTTTATGTTCGTTTAACCAATATTTTGAACACAATATATCGTATGAAGAAAAAAGCTGTGGTGAAGCCTCAGGAATATCTGTTTTAATTACTCTTCCTAAAACAAAAAAGGAGAACCTTATAAAGTGGATTGAAGCTGTTAACAAACCTATAGAAGGTATTGATGAAAATCAATGGAATGAAGACCACACTGCTTTTGAACCGGATGGTGCAGGATGTTATTACACCATAAAAGATGCTAACGATAAATGGATAATTGAAATATACTGCGGTTGCTAAAAATCAATATGCTTTACAAACGACATCTGGAAATTAATTCCGGTAAAATTTAGGTCATTTTCGCCATCAGGGTATACTACTTTATTATTAACCAGTACGGTTGCTGCAAGAGCCCAGTCGTTTTTATGATACATGCCAGACCATCTTCCCAAAGCCGTTGGGTAGGCCTCCAGCTTCCAGTCCCTGAGCATATCGGGGTCATTACCCACATTCACTCCGGCAGTAAGTATACCCGTAAGCAGCCAGCGTTCGTTAATAACCCATGTATAGGCATACCCTGCATTCACACCAAACTGAAGGTTATCTAAATGATTGGGATCATTCTCCCAAAGTTCACCTCCGGGGTTAATCCTGAATAGGTAAGCACCACCGCCAAGTATAAAACTTCCTGCCGACTTCAGTTGTATTTCACTTTGCTGAAACGCTGCCTTAGTAGAGAACTTATCCCCTTTAAAAACATAGGCAAATTCGGCTCCTATATTTCTAACCGACATATCGGGAAACAGTTGAATATCGTCATCATTATCACTATAAAATCCTTTGTATTTCTGGTAAAATAAATCCAGTACAAAGTACTTGCCATACTGGTGTAATTGTATATCTACCGCTTTAGTATCTCCCTGCCTTTTATCGGCAAGCGGTGCGAGCCCAAAGTTATAGCTAAGGTTAATTACCGTATTCTTTATCGCTATACCTGCCCCTACTTTTAAAGGGTTGTTGGGCATATACTCTTTATCATCTGTACTCAGCTGAATACTGTTTTGCGTTAAAAACCCCGTAAGCATAACCCTTTGCGGATATTCGGCTACATAGGTGGTATCGGCTTTCGCCTGACCCAAAACCAGATTAGTAAACAAAAACAAAGGAATAATAGCGAAGTACCGCAGCATGACTGATAGTGATTTATGTAAAGTCTTTCTGATAAACGGCACAAATATAGGCTTAGTATTTCTAAAAGGAGATTAACTAGCATTTAAGAGAAGAAAATATTTGGGTTAAAAAAATGCATATATTTTAATATGCACGCATATAAAAAGCGGATAATGCAAAACCAAACCTGACTTTTAGTGAATTTAAAATCAAAAAAATGCAGCATTAAACCAACCTATTTATATAGTTTTCAAAAGGTTACTTATTAAACTTAGCATAATCTCAAAAAAATTGCTTTTTATTATATATTTTCATAATTTGCATTAAGCAATTTTTAACAATACACATGAACACTATCACCCGTTTATTCGATTTTCCTTATTACCAGTTGGAAAAGTATAATTTACCCGATTCGCTTGTTACTAAATACGGTAACGAGTGGGTAAAAACATCGACACAGGAATATGTAGATAAAGCCAATGCTTTTTCCCGCGGGCTATTAAGGTTGGGAATTAAAAAAGACGACAAGATAGCTGTTATCTCCTCTAACAACAGAACCGAATGGCACATTGCCGATATAGGTATATTGCAAACCGGTGCTCAAAACGTACCTATTTACCCTACCATTAGTGAAGAAGACCAGGAGTATATACTAAACCACTCGGGAGCTACACACTGTATTGTTTCAGACAAAGAGCTGTATGATAAGGTAATGTCCATTAAAGATAAAACCCAACTAAAAGAGATTTATTCCTTTAACGACATACCGGGCTGTAAAAGCTGGAATGAAATACTGGAACTTGGTAAGGACGACAGTAACCAACAGGAAGTTGAGGATATTAAAAATACCATTACCGAAAACGACCTTGCTACTATAATTTACACATCGGGTACTACAGGAAGACCCAAGGGTGTAATGCTTTCGCATAAAAACATTGTATCTGATGTTTTGATGAGTGCCGAAAGGGTTCCGTTTGAGGCAGGTAAATACAGGGGGCTTAGCTTCCTTCCTATTTGCCATATTTATGAACGAATGATACTTTACCTTTACCAATACTATGGCGTGAGTACTTACTTTGCCGAATCTATTGAAAAGGTAAGCGATAATATTAAAGAGGCTACACCCGATGTTATTACGGCTGTACCAAGGCTACTTGAAAAAGTATATGATAAAATTATTGCCAAAGGCAGTGAGCTTACAGGTATTAAACGCAAACTGTTCTTTTGGGCAGTTGAGGTTGGCCTTGAGTACGAACCCTATGGTGCAAACGGTGCATGGTATGACTTTAAACTGGCTATTGCCCGTAAACTGATTTTCAGTAAATGGAAAGCAGGTCTTGGCGGAAGACTTGGACTTATGGTAAGCGGTAGTGCTGCCATACAACCAAGACTGGCACGTGTGTTTGCTGCAGCCGAAATTCCGGTAATGGAAGGTTACGGACTTACAGAAACTTCTCCTGTTATTGCAGTGAACGACCAGCGTAACGGCGGATTCAGAATCGGGACTGTAGGTAAACCGCTAAACGGACTGGAAGTTAAGATTGCCGAAGACGGTGAAATACTTTGTAAAGGCCCTAACGTAATGATGGGATATTACAAAGATGAGGAAAAAACCAATGAGGTTATGACCGACGGATATTTCCACACCGGGGATATTGGAGAGATTGACAAGGACGGTTTCCTTAAAATTACCGACAGGAAGAAAGAGATGTTCAAAACATCGGGAGGTAAATATGTTGCCCCTCAGCTTATAGAAAATGCCATGAAACAGTCGCGCTTTATTGAGCAGATTATGGTTATAGGCGAAGGCGAAAAAATGCCTGCCGCATTTATACAGCCCGACTTTGAATTTGTAAAAGAATGGGCTTCACGCAAGGGTATTAAAGTTAGCTCTAACGAGGATATTGCCAACAGTAAGGAAATACACGACAGGATACAGGAAGAAGTAAGTGACATCAATAAGAAATTCGGGCACTGGGAACAGGTAAAACGATTTGAGATTACTCCGGAATTATGGTCGGTAGACGGTGGGGAAATGACCCCTACCCTTAAACTGAAGCGTAAAGCCATTAAAGAAAAATACCAGAAACTGTATGACAAGATATACCGAACCGAAGGTGACAGGTAAAACTAAAGCTGCTTTAAAGCAGCTTTTTTAAATTAATGATTTAACCTTAATAATAGTAATGCCTGATTTTTTAAAACCGTTTGAAGCTGATCTAAAAAGATATGAAAGAGAGGCCTTAAAAATAACAGCTTCTCCCATAAATGCAAATCCTTTAGAAGATAAACTGGAACTAAAAGACAGTAAGTTTTTAGGCGCTCCCTTTTTCCCTGTGGGAAATACATACCCTACAGATAAAAACGGTAAACCTATGGTACTTTTAGCGCAGTTAAACTTTGAACAGATACCTAATCTTGAAAATTTTCCTAAAGATGGTATTTTACAATTATTTCTTTCTGCTGAGAGTTGGTATGATGATGGTTATAAAATAATATACTTAAAAAAGGAAGACTTAGAGAAAAACCCTGTAACTGATTTTTCTTTTTTAGAACCTGAAGATTATGAAGATATACCGGTACACAAGCCACATAAATTATCTTTTGAAAAAATAGTCGATAAAGGCAGTTGTATGGATTCTCAGTTTGATTACAGTTTTAACGACATGGACTACTGGGACTTTGCAGAAACTCTTGAAGAAGATCAAAAAGCAATACTTAATAACTACTTTGATGCTTCCGGGCACAAATTAGGAGGTTATGCCGAATTTACGCAGGAAGACCCTAGAGAAAATAGCCCAGAAACTTTTGATGATATTCAGTTACTGCAAATCGATACAGACAAACATATTATGTTTGGTGATGGAGGTATAGCTCATATTTTTATAAATAAAGAGAATCTAATAAAAAAAGACTTTAGTAAAGCTTACTTTTACTGGGACTGCTTTTAGTATATACTATCATGAAAAAACTACTCTATATATTACTACTCCTACCCTTTTCCACAATGGCTCAGGAAGTACCTACGGTTAACGGTTACAAAACCTATCTAGACAACAAGCAGGTAGATATTACCCATTATTTTATAGACCCGGCTAATGTGGCTAACGTTCGTACAGATAAAACCAACAAAGAAGTACATATTACCCGCAAAGAGCAAAGCGAACTGGTATGCCTTGCAGATATTTTAAAAGAGATTGAAAAAGACGGAGCAACTGCCGTTATTGTTGTAAACGACAATCTTATTGAAAAGCCTGAAACCTACTATCTTGAAAATAATGCTATAGCCGCCGTGAATATCGATAAAACAACTGAGGTTCCCCGCATTACTATTATTACAAAAAATGCTAGCAAAAATTAATTTCAAACCAGTTACACTACTCCTAATACTATTTACACTGGTAAGTTGCGGGAGTTCAGTAAAAAGCAGGAATGAAGCCCAAAAGGAGTTTGAAGCAAAACTAGCATCACTTAACAGTTTTCTAAACGGACAGCCCGACACCAGCCTGAGAATAATAGGAACCATAAGCTTTTTTGAAAAAGTTACAGGTATAATGTCGGAATCAGATGGTAGTGATATAGGTAAATTCAACCCTACAAAACAGGATTATTTAAACTGGCAACAATGGTATAAGGTAAACAAAACCAAACTTTATATAGATACTCATACCGGAAAAATTGAACTAAAACAATAGCAAACTCTTACTTCTCCATTCAAGATTATTTAAACCGTTTCGATTAATTTGGTAAATTAGTGTTTTTATACATCAACATGATACCTTACAAACGCTACACTATAGAATCACAATTAAGCTTTGACGAAATTATGGGCAGGCTTAACCGCCTTACGCAAAGTGAAAATTTATGGAAAATCTTTCCGCATAAAAAACAAAAGTATTTTACCGGTGTAGTTAGTAAAAACAGTTTTAAAATAATGGAAACCTCGGGTGCTACAAATAAGTCTGTTGTAGAGGGCAAGGTAACACCAATGGGCAATCACACGGTTATTAAAATTAAAGTCAAACTGTCTATATCGTTTATATTATTACCCATACTCATTACAGGTTGGTTTGTTTACCTTAATTTCAGAAACGACACATTAACCGATCTTTATCTTGCTATAGGCTCATCGATAATTGTATTTATCATATCTGTATGGAGTTATTACAATAATTCATTACTACTCAAAAAAAACCTCATTACTCTTTTTACTGAAGCAACACCTGATAAAGAGTAAAACTTTATTTATATTTTTTTATTATTTTCGCTATCCTAAAGGGAAAATCAATCCACACCAATTAAAAATGAAAAAAGCATTATTCGCATTATTACTATTGGCAGCCGCGTTACAAAGTTGTGACAATAAACCTGAAACAATCTCAAACAACGATATAGACCCAAAACTAAGGGAAGTTATAAAAGCTAAAAACGACAGCCTTTTTGAAGCCCTTTCAAACAGTAGTACAAAAGTATTTAGCGTACTGGGGTCTGATAAGTTTAATGACAACCTAACAGCGAACCTAAACGACGTTATTTGGCCTTTTAGAAAAGGAATGCTGGAAACAGATCATGAAGTGTATGAGGAGTTTTACAGCAAACACACCAAAGTAAACCATGAAGCGACTATACTGTCATCACAGCATAACTACAAACTACAGTTTATAAACCAAAATTATGAAACCTATGTTTCGCTTTTAAAAAGCACCTATAGAGATGTTACCGATTATCTTGTAACCGTTATTTATGCCAAAATAGATAACAAATGGAAAATAACTCACATAACTATGGGAACACTTGGCTCATATGATAAAGATGCCAACGACCTTTTTAATGACGCAAAAAAATTTCATGATAATGGTTATGATATAGACGCCTTACATCATGCCAGTATGGCAAAAGGAGCCCTTGAGCCTGCTAAAAACCTTATTAAATATGATTTGGCGAAAGATATTGATGATTTTGGCGAAAAGTTAGCTAATGAGATTAACAGGACTTACCCGTTACCGGATACGCTTTTCCAAATTCAAAGTAAGCCTGTTGTTCTTGATCTTAACGTTGTACAAAATGCCGAGGGTATTTTCCCGCTTATAAGCTATGAAAGTCAAATACCACCAAACGATGAAACATCACTAAACAATGAGTTTGAAGTAGTGAAAAAAGAGATTCAGAAAAAATACAAAATAGACTATAGTCAAAAATTTATTTACTACAGGGCTTATAACAAAAATGCACAGGGGCTACTCTCTGAAAGTAAAACATTTACTGAGACGAAGTAATTTCAATTAAAATAAGCATTTTTATTGTTTTTATGACAGCAAAAATTTTACCATGAAAATACCAACGCTTTACGGTATTATAGACAGGCGTATTTTAATAAATTATATTGCTGATCCGGTTGTAGTTCAAAAGCTATTGCCCTACCATTTCAGACCTAAACTGCAAAATGGTAAAGCCATTGTGGGTATTTGCCTAATCAGGTTAAAAAACATTCGCCCTAAAGGGTTACCACAGTTTATTGGTGTAAATTCTGAAAATGCGGCCCATCGCTTTGCTGTAGAATGGGATGAAAACGGTAAAACTAAAGAAGGGGTTTATATACCCCGAAGAGATACATCATCATTTATAAAAGTACTTGCAGGCGGAAGGGTATTTCCCGGTAAACATTACAAGGCAAAATTTAATGTATCGGAAGCCAGTGGTCATTACGCTATCAGTTATACAGCAAACGATGCTACTTTTATGAATATAGAAGCCAGCGAAGTCCATGAATTTAATCCCAATTCGGTTTTTAGTGATATAGAAACAGCATCTGCTTTTTTTAAAAACGGAAGTATTGGTTTTACCCCATGCAATTCGGGTTTAGACAGCGTAATACTATACACCTATAACTGGGAGATAAAACCCCTTGAGGTTACAAAAGTAGAATCGTCTTATTTTAACGACACTAATCTCTTCCCTAATGGTTCTATACAGTTTGACAATGCATTGCTAATGCAAAATATAGAACACGAATGGAGAAGTGCACTAAAACCTATGTTTAATGAGTGAAAGAAAATTCAATTTTTTCTCAAATAAAAAAGAGTATATTACTACTCCGCTAAGAAAATTATTTTCAATCTATTTTTTTTCCAGTTTAGCAGCGCTTTTATTAATCTTTTTTGAAGATATTTTCCTTACTCTTCAGGTTTTCCTTATGACATTAGGAATTTGTATGATGCTTTTTTTAATCGTATTCCTATTACCTACCCTACTTATATACTATAATCATAAGAAATTTAATGAAAATAGTACATTTAATATCAGGTTAAGTACAGGTGAGTACTATTATTCAGATAAAAGCGGAGAACTGATTTTCAGAGATCGGGATATAAAAAAAGTAGTACTATTTTTACCGCATGGTTTAGGAACTCGAACCTCTGTATGGAATCAATTGTTTTATACTCTTATAATACTTAAAACAGGTGAAAGGATTGTTTTATCCTGCTTGATTTTCAATCAGGTTAACATATATCCTAATACTTATAAATATTTTCCTGAAGCATCTTTAACAAGTTCATGGAAGGTTATACGCGAAAAGGTAACTTTCCCTAATGTAAAGAAAGGTTTAGCTCCAGCTTCAAACAATAATCTGGATAAACACATTAAGCAGTTTTAACAAACATTCATGATTCAAACCAAATTTGACTTCACCACAAACAGAAAAAGGTATGTTTGGAAAACTGTTGTACCGGTACTTGCAATTCCTTTTGGTACAGGGCTATTTGTGTATTGCCTAACAGGTTTATTAAATACTGCGCTTTATGCTATAGGCATTTCCGGAACGTTAAGCCTGTTAGTATTTCTATTACCTTTTATACTCATTTACTATAATCATAGCAAGTACAACAGACATAGCATATTTCACATAATAAATCAGGGAAAAGAAGGCATATATAACTATACCGACAACAACATAGAAATAACTTTTACCGATGACGACATAGAAAAAGCTGAGGTAGTATATAGCACACAAGCTTATCGAAAAAGAAGCAAACAATTACCATGGCATAAAATATTCTATACAGTATTCACTTTAAAAAACGGGGAACAAATAATTATATCGTCCTTCACCTTTAGCGATATTGATTTCTTGCAAAGTACTACAGTACATTTCCCTAAAACAGGTTTTAAACGATTGTGGCACTTAATTAAAAGCCATAAAACTATTCCTTATATCAAAAGGGCATAACTTTACTTTTACAATTCACACCATAAAACAACACCACACCTCAAACTGCCAAATATTTTTGCAAAAATAACATTTACTTAACTGATAATATTCATGCATAATATTTAACAATACCGCACTAATGCGTATATTTAACTCTCCTTATGTGGAGAGTTTTTTAATTTTAAATAAAATTATTTTAAATTTAATATGCATGCATATTAAATTTTATTATCTTTGAGAAACCATTATATATGAAAGATAAAACTATAGATTACATTCTCAGGGCAACCTGGCAGGCAGTGGCAAGAATGTACAACGAAGAAGCCGGAAAATATGGAGCAACAATGTCTATTGGATTTGCATTGCTTTCTATTGACAAGGAGAAAGGCATCTCGTCTACAGCACTGGGTCCGCAAATGGGAATGGAGGCCACAAGCCTAACACGCACATTAAAATCAATGGAAGAAAAAGGGCTTATTGTCCGTAAAAAAAACCCCGTAGACGGTCGTGGTGTAATTATACACCTTACTAAACTGGGCAGGGAAAAAAGAGATCTTTCTAAAGAGGTGGTTTTAAAATTCAATGAGGCTGTAAAGCAACGTGTATCCCAGCAAAAAATGGATCATTTTGTGGAAGTGGCCGAAGTAATAAACGAGCTGATTGCCGAAAAACAGATTTTTGCAACCGAACAGCCCGAAGCAGAGATTGAAAACAAAACAAAATAATAAAAGGTGAAACCGCCTTGGCGGGCTGTTTCATTTAACAAACAACTAAAAATACAACTATAAAAAATGAAACGCACTATTAAAAAGGCGGCCGTAATAGGCTCCGGTATTATGGGATCGGCAATTGCCTGCCATTTTGCCAATATAGGTGTTGAGGTTCTTTTGCTGGATATAGCCCCAAAAGAGCTTACGGAAGCCGAAAAGAAAAAGGGGCTTACACTGGAGGATAAGGTCGTTAGGAACAGAATTGTAAACGAACACCTTGCCAACTCCCTTAAGTCTAAACCCTCCCCTATTTACCACCAGAAATTTGCTTCAAGAATAGCTACCGGTAATATAGATGACGATCTTCCTAAAATTGCCGACTGTGACTGGGTAATTGAAGTAGTTGTAGAAAGGCTTGATATTAAACAAAAGGTGTTTGAACAAATTGAAAAGTACCGCAAGCCGGGAACACTTATCACATCAAACACATCGGGTATACCTATCCACTTTATGAGCGAAGGCCGCAGTGAGGACTTCCAGAAACATTTTTGCGGAACACACTTCTTTAATCCGCCACGATACTTAAAACTTTTCGAAATCATACCGGGTCCTCAAACTTCACAGGAGGTACTGGACTTTTTAAATAACTATGGTGAGCAATTCCTTGGTAAAACATCGGTAGTTGCAAAAGACACCCCTGCCTTTATAGGTAACCGTATTGGTATTTACGGTATTATGAGCCTTTTCCACCAGGTTAAGCAAATGGGGCTTACCGTTGAGGAAGTTGATAAACTTACCGGACCTGTAATAGGCCGCCCTAAATCGGCTACCTTCCGTACGGTAGATGTTGTGGGACTTGATACCCTTGTACATGTTGCAAACGGTATTTATGAAAACTGCCCTAACGATGAGGTTCACGAACTGTTTAAAGTTCCGGGATTCATCGATACCATGATGGAAAACAAATGGCTGGGTAGCAAAACAAAACAGGGCTTTTACAAAAAGGTAGACAAAGACATCCTTGCACTTGATTTGGATACGCTGGAATACCGTCCGCAGAAAAAAGCATCGTTTGCCACACTGGAGCTTACCAAAACTATAGACAAGCCTATTAACCGCTTTAAGGTACTTGTAAAAGGTACTGATAAGGCCGGAGAGTTTTACCGTAAAAACTTCTCGGGTATGTTTGCCTATGTGTCTAACCGTATACCTGAAATTACCGACGACCTTTATAAAATAGACGACGCTATGAAAGCCGGATTTGGCTGGGAAAATGGTCCGTTTGAAATATGGGATGCCGTAGGTGTTGAAAAAGGTATCGAACTGATGAAAGCCGAAGGGCTTGAGCCTGCAGCATGGGTTAACGAAATGCTGGCATCGGGCAACAAAAGCTTCTATACTGTAAAAGAAGGGGCTACTTACTATTATAACATTGCATCTAAATCCCAGAAAAAAATTCCGGGTCAGGATGCCTTTATTATACTTAACAACATTCGCGAAAGCAAAAAGGTATGGAGCAATAGCGAGGCAATTATAGAAGACCTTGGCGACGGTATCCTTAACCTTGAGTTCCAGTCTAAAATGAATACCATTGGCGGTGGTGTGCTACAGGGCATAAACAAAGCCATAGACCTTGCTGAAAAAGAGTATGACGGACTGGTTATTGGTAACCAGGCGGCAAACTTCTCGGTTGGTGCTAACATAGGTATGATATTCATGATGGCTGTAGAGCAGGAATATGATGAGCTTAACATGGCTATTAAAATGTTCCAGGATACTATGATGCGTGTGCGCTACTCATCTATACCTGTAGTGGTTGCACCACATGGTATGACACTGGGCGGTGGTTGTGAAATGAGCATGCATGCCGATAAGGTTGTGGCTGCTGCCGAAACGTATATCGGGCTTGTGGAATTTGGCATTGGGGTTATCCCCGGCGGTGGCGGGTCTAAAGAGATGGCGCTGCGTGCTGCTGATACCTTCCGTAAAAACGACGTAGAACTTAATGTACTTCAGGAGTATTTCCTAACCATTGGTATGGCTAAGGTGTCAACATCGGCCTATGAGGCGTTTGACCTTGGTATACTTCAGCATGGTAAAGATGTTATTGTGGTAAATAAAGACAGGCAGATTGCCGAAGCTAAAAAACATGCCAAGCTGCTTGCCGAAGCGGGTTACACCCAGCCGGTTAAACGTAAAGATGTAAAAGTACTGGGTAAACAGGCACTGGGTATGTTCCTTGTAGGGACAGACAGTATGGAAGCCGGACACTATATCTCTGAACACGATAAGAAAATTGCAAACAAACTAGCTTATGTTATGGCAGGTGGTGACCTTAGTGAACCTACACTGGTTACAGAGCAGTACCTTCTTGATCTTGAAAGGGAAGCATTCCTTTCACTTTGTGGCGAAAGAAAAACGCTGGAACGTATTCAGTTTATGTTAACCAAAGGCAAGCCACTACGTAACTAATTATTTTGAATGCTGAATTATAAATTTTAAATAATCCGGCAAGATTCAGAATCTAAAAATCTAAAATAAAATGAAAACAGCATATATAGTAAAGGCATACAGGACGGCTGTGGGGAAAGCACCAAAAGGGGTTTTCCGCTTTAAAAGGCCTGACGAACTGGCCGCCGAAACCATTCAGCATATTATGAATGAGCTTCCGCAGCTGGACAAATCGAGAATTGACGACGTAATGGTAGGTAACGCCATGCCGGAGGCTGAACAGGGCTTAAACTTTGCCCGCCTTATTTCCTTAATGGGACTTAAAGTAGAAGATGTTCCGGGGGTTACAGTAAACCGTTACTGTGCATCAGGACTGGAAACTATCGCTATGGCTACAGCCAAAATACAAAGCGGAATGGCGAGCTGTATTATTGCAGGTGGTGCCGAAAGTATGAGCTATATCCCTATGGGTGGTTACAAGCCTGTACCGGATTATAAACTGGCAAAAAACGGCCATGAGGATTATTACTGGGGAATGGGACTAACTGCTGAAGCGGTTGCTAAGCAATATAACGTTAGCCGTGAAGACCAGGATGAGTTTGGTTATCAGTCACACCAAAAAGCACTTAAAGCTCAGGCTGAAGGCAAATTTGACAAACAGATTGTGCCTATTACCGTAGAGCAGGTATATGTAGACGAAAACGGTAAAAAAGCTACTAAAAGTTATACGGTTACTAAAGATGAAGGTCCGCGTGCCGATACTTCGGTTGAAGCGCTTGGAAGACTACGTCCTGTATTTGCTGCCGATGGTAGCGTAACAGCGGGTACATCTTCCCAAATGAGTGACGGTGCTGCCTTTGTTATGGTAATGAGCGAAGAAATGGTTAAGGAACTTAACCTTGAGCCTATTGCCCGCCTGGTTAGCTATGCTGCTGCCGGTGTAGAGCCAAGAATTATGGGTATAGGCCCTGTAAAAGCCATCCCGAAAGCGGTACAAATGGCAGGCTTAAACCTTAATGATATAGAACTTATTGAGCTTAACGAGGCATTTGCTTCTCAGTCGCTTGCTGTTATCCGTGAGCTTGGGCTTAATAAGGATATTGTAAACGTGAATGGTGGTGCTATTGCTCTGGGTCACCCGCTGGGATGTACAGGTGCTAAGCTGTCTGTTCAGCTATTCGACGAAATGAAAAACCGCGGAAGCAAGTACGGTATGGTTACCATGTGTGTAGGTACCGGACAGGGAGCTGCGGGAGTTTATGAATTAATGTAAAAGACTTGAAGACGAAAGACAAAAGATAATAGACTAAAAACGTATCGCACCTTACCGATGAGTGATTATAAAAGACACAATTTTAAAAAGCTTAAAATATGGCAGATGGCCATGGAAATAGCTCGTAAAACTCTTGATTTAACCGATAGTTTTCCTTCACACGAAAAGTTTGGATTAAAAAATCAGATGGACAGATGCTCCATCTCCATACCGTCTAACATTGCGGAAGGTTCCAGCAGAAGTAACAAGTCATTTAGTCATTTTATCAATGTCTCTTTAGGTTCTTCTTTTGAGTTACATACGCAACTGCTGCTAGCAGATCAGAGAGGTTATATTTCTGAAAGCAATGCAGTAGTAATTGAAAATAAATTAGAGGAATTCCAGAGAATGACTATGAGTTTTCAAAATGCTCGGGTTCCCGCTTAAGTCTGTTATCTATTATCTATCATCTAAAAGTCTAAATTAAAATATTACAAAAATGAGCGAAGCTAAGGATATAACAAGAGGAGGTCAGTTCCTTGTAAAAGAAACCAAGTGTGAAGATGTATTCACACCCGAAGATTTTTCGGAAGAGCAGATTATGATGCGCGACACGGTTAAAGAATTTGTAGACCGTGAACTATGGCCGCACAAAGACCGTTTTGAGAATAAAGATTATGCATACACCAAAGAGTGTATGGAGAAAGCAGGAGAGCTTGGCTTTCTTGGTGTAGCCGTACCGGAAGAGTATGGCGGACTAGGTATGGGATTTGTTTCTACCATGTTGGTTTGTGACTATATCTCGGGCGCTACAGGTTCGTTCTCAACAGCGTTTGGTGCACATACCGGTATTGGTACCATGCCAATTACCCTTTACGGAACTGAAGAACAGAAAAAGAAATATGTACCTAAGCTTGCCAGCGGAGAGTGGTTTGGCGCTTACTGCCTTACCGAACCGGGTGCAGGTAGTGATGCCAACTCGGGTAAAACAAAGGCTGTGCTTAGTGAAGACGGTACGCATTACAAAATAACAGGACAAAAAATGTGGATTTCCAATGCGGGATTCTGTAGCCTGTTTATTGTATTTGCCCGTATTGAAGATGATAAAAACATTACCGGATTCATTGTAGAGAACGACCCAAGCAACGGTATCTCTATGAATGAAGAGGAGCATAAACTGGGTATCCGCGCTTCCTCTACCCGTCAGGTATTTTTTAACGAGACTAAAGTACCTGTAGAGAACATGCTTTCTGAAAGAGGTAACGGATTCAAAATTGCTATGAACGCCCTTAACGTAGGTCGTATTAAACTGGCTGCCGCTTGTCTTGACGCACAGAGAAGAACCATATCGGGCGCTGTTAAATATGCTAATGAAAGAATCCAGTTCGACACTCCTATTTCAAGCTTTGGCGCTATACGCTCCAAACTGGCAGAAATGGCTGCAAGTGCCTATGCCGGAGAAAGTGCGTGCTACCGTGCTGCAAAAAGCATTGAAGACCGTATCGAAGTTCGTGTTGCTGCGGGAGAATCACATCAGGATGCTGAGCTTAAAGGTGTAGAGGAATTTGCTATTGAGTGTTCTATACTTAAAGTAGCAGTATCTGAAGATATTCAGAACTGTAGTGACGAAGGTATCCAGATTTTTGGAGGTATGGGCTTCTCTGAAGACACCCCAATGGAAAGCGCCTGGAGAGATGCAAGAATTGCCCGTATTTATGAGGGTACAAACGAAATTAACCGTATGCTATCGGTAGGTATGCTTGTTAAAAAAGCAATGAAAGGACACGTAGATCTTTTAGGACCTGCAATGAAAGTTGCCGAAGAACTTATGGCTATACCATCGTTTGATACTCCTGATTATTCGGTATTATTTGCTGAAGAGAAAGAGCTTATCGGTAAGCTTAAAAAAGCATTTTTAATGGTGGCAGGTAGTGCCGTACAAAAATACGGACCAGACCTTGACCAACACCAGCAACTGCTTATGGCTGCTTCCGATATCCTTATCGAAATATATATGGCCGAGTCGGTTATACTGAGAACAGAGAAACTGGCAAAAAGCAAAGGCGAAGAAAACGTAAAAGAGCAAATTGCAATGGCTCAGTTATATCTTTACAGAGCGGTAGATACCGTTAATACTAAAGGTAAAGAAGGTATTGCATCGTTTGCCGAAGGCGACGAACAACGCATGATGCTTATGGGCCTTAAACGATTCACTAAATATACCAATATGCCAAACGTAGTAGCCTTAAAGGAAACTATCGCTGCAAAACTGGTAGACGAAAACGCTTATGTATACTAATACCACTAGTAATCACTAATTTCCGTTTTTAGTTTAGTTTATTCAAAAACATCCCGCCTGTTGGCGGGATGTTTATTTTTATACTATCTCTTTTTACAAATACTTTTTGATTTTCCCTGCTGCCAACTGATATGAGTTTTCAACCTTATTAAGCACTGTGTTGTTTTTAGTTATTACAGTAAAGGTGGCGCCACCATCGCAAAACGCATAAATATCGTCACTACTAAATTTTTTAAGGCTGTCCTCATTCCCTTCAATAGGCATAAAGTAATGCTCGCCTTTCCAGTTATTATCTATTATCCTGGCTGCCCAAAGGTTTTTAAGCTCAGCTTTGTCAATTCCTATATAAACAATTTGGAGGTCTTTTTCTTTTTCAAGATGTTGCAGTGAAGGTATTTGGTTCAGTATACTACTTCCTGCAAATTCTGCCGACCAAAACACTAACAGTACATTTTTTTTGTTTTTATATTTTTCAAGTATAGCCTCCAGCTTTTGCTTATCCAGTTGTTTGCTACTGTCTCCCAGATTATACTTTTTATCTGTAAGCCCTGTCTCCATAAGCTTTATAAAGTCGACCGACTTTTGATAGGATTTACTATTGGCATTGTTTTGAAGGTAATCTAACTGTTTACTGTACTTATCATAAGGTTGCCCCATACTTACTAACCACGAAAAAAATTCGGAATAATACCTGTCGCGTACCTCGGGGGTGAAGTTTTCATTCAGGAATTTTTCTTCCCATTTAATGAAATCTTCTTCGCTTACATACTCGTACCAGTTTTCATAATACAGTTCCTTATCCTTTAGGCTCTTTAAATATTCTACCCTTAAAATAAGGTAAACTATATAAGCAGGATAGCAATTATTTACATTAGTAATTTTTTTATACTCACTAACATTAAAAGGTTTATAAACCGGATCAGAAAAATCAATAAGTTTTCCTTCCATCTCTTCCGACTTATATTCCAAAAAAGCACCTATCTCAAACTTTTGCAGGCTTATAACCGACTTTAAAAAGTCGTATTCCTTATCGCTTAACGGAGACTCATTTATAATACGCTCTAAAACTCCCCTGTTTGCCGCATTGATTATAACCTCATTGTTTTTATCTTTTTTGTATACCGCATTAAGCAATGCCATCTTAGAAAATGATAAGCTATCTAGATAAGCTGCATATTCTGTAGGAGTCATATCCTCCATAAACTCATCATCAAACTGAGGCAGGTGCATCATGTTAATTTTTCCTGCTCCCTTACCGGTAGCAAAAAGTGTTTCGCCCGGTTTATTGACATCAAAGTTAAGATTAACGTTATCTCCTTCAAACAGTACAAGGCCTGTAATGTTCTTGTCATTAAAAATAATATAGTACTCAGCTCCGTCCAGTATCTTATCTGATTTAAACGTAAAATTACCTTCTTTACTAATTTGGGTTCCCATACTGGTAAAACCTAAAGGATTTAGGGAGCCTCTTAAAAATGGCCTGTAAATAAGGGTAATGATTTCGCCATTGGCATTTTTAACGGTGCCGTTTAGAGCGGTTTGTGCATTACAGTAAAACGTTACCAGTACAAGTAGTGTACACAGAAGTTTTCTTTTCATGGTGTGGTTTGTTTTGTTATGAAATAATAACGAAAAACAAACCTGTTTATTTTTATGACTAGTCCTAAAATAGCGATACAGGATTAATAATAGTAAAAATACATTTTTTAGACAGAAGTAGCTTTCGGTTT
>NZ_JAZGZU010000015.1:0-102712 GCF_036347315.1 Flavobacterium sp. C4GT6 | reverse complement strand
TCATCCTGAGCCAGGATCAAACTCTTCATCGTATATTTTTAATGTTTTTACGATCTTTATTGCTAGGTCTGTTTTTTCGATAAATCGAGTTTCTTACTCTCTCTTTATGCTGTCAATCCAATATGTCTATGAACGTGTCTTCTTATTTCTTAATCGCTCCTCAACCAACACCTCTCAGTGTTTGTCTCTCAAAGCGGCTGCAAAACTACAACTTATTTTTAAACCTGCAAGCTTTTTTTTTAGAAAAAAATTTCTTTCATTTTAAAAGCTTTAAACCGGTAAAAATATCAGTGATTTCCGCTGTTTCGATCGCTCAAAACAGGAAGGCAAAGGTAATATCTTTTTCCCTTAACCTGCAAATCTTTTTGATTATTTTTTTTCGGTTAATTTAAGTGATTTTCTTTATTCAATATATCACTTAAATACCGGTCTCAATTTATCAATGTACGTCGCTGTTATTGCGGATGCAAAAGTAGTAAAGTTTTTCTTTTCTGCAAATATTTTCTAAACTTTTTTTTCGAAGCTTTTTAAAGCTACTCCCTTTATTTAAAAGGGTTTCAGGACACTTACATCACCAAAGAACCTTGCTGTTATTGCGGGTGCAAAAGTAGCCATCTTTTCTACTTTTACAAACTTTTAGTACTGTTTTTTTAATGTTTTTTTAACGCTATTTTATAACTAACTGAATAGGTGTGTTTTGAAAGCGAAAGTTTTTTTTGAGAGAGACTTGAAACGACTTGAGATAATAGAGAATAGACTGAAGACAGCTATACTATATATAAGAATACCCCCATACTCTATTATATATGGTGTAATGATTACTTAATTAGAATGCTCATCATAGTAACGCACTGCCAGATATATATTTTCAAAACCTAAAAAACCTGATTTAAAATGGTTAAGTACGCTTGGTTTATCTACAAATAATCTACTTAGTAGCTCAAACCAGTCTTCATCCATACGTAAAAGATGCATTTCGCTATCCTTTTCTATAAAATAACAGGTACCCTGATGACCGGTAGCATATCCGTACAGCTTTAAATCTTTACCTTTATATAGTAACAAGAGCCAATCTTCTTTTGAATCGAGCGTTTCTACTTTTGGTTTATCCCTATACTCATATATATACTGACCTGTTTTATACACCAAACCCAGTTCACCCTTAAACTTCATTTTCTTCCCCTGTTTGGAAATAATGTAACGGGAACCCAGCAAAGGCTTATATACATCACCATATATAGTGTCGTTATTTTTTATAAGGTAATCATCGTGATTATCGATTGAAGTATCCTTTTTAGCATTGAGTCCGGTATAGATACCGTCTTTTGGCTCTTTATTAGTAGTAACATAACCATTATAACGATACCCTTTCAGCTTATCGGCCTCATATCTGGTAAACGATTGGTCTTTATCATTATCAAATTTCAGGAGATAGGTTTTAAGCAACTCCTCTTTCACAGCTCCATATATAGTATCTCCGTTTTGGGTAACAACATAATCTAAAAAGAAATACTCCCTACCCACATCTGTTTCCTGAGCACACACACTATTAATAAAGAAAGTACAAAAGATATATAATAAGCATGCTTTAGCGAAGGACATATAATTGATTTGCTTTTACTGATTTCTAAATATAGTAATAAAGGTTTTTGAACTACACCTATATAATTAGGTATTAATCCAGGAAATGGAGATTGATGAAATAATCACGTGTATGCACATCATAATACACTTCTATTTCCTTTTGCATATATAGTTTAGCTAGCAGCGTTTCCTTACCTACAGGAAAACTATCGCTTTTTAAAGTTTTTGTTGAGCCGTTAATTTTAACCTTTACTTCAATGGTACTGGATATGTGTTGGGTTGTTACTTCGGCATTACGGGAATCCAGTAGCGAATTGAGCGCCTGTGCTCTGTATCCTCCCGATGCCGGCTTTGTAGTGTACCTTTTTGATGTTGTTACCTTACAGTTATCAAAGGGAACTATTATTTTATCCCCCTCTTTCATCAATCGGTTTTTATACTCTGATTGCTGCAGTTTTTGCAAACGCTCATCTTTACGACGGTTAACTTTCTCCCTAATAAGAAATACAAGCATAGCGATTATCGCAATAAGGATTATATAATTACCAATACTACTCATAAAAAGCATGAAATTTATTTTACATCATTAATCGTCACAACACACATTAATCTAAAAAATGTAGATCAAAAAAGTAACCTTCCGTATCGGGGTAATAATATACATTAATCTCTTTTTGCATATAAAGCTTAATTAACAAATTGTCTTTATCAAGAGGCACACTACACTCAAAAGTATGAATTAAACCATCTATCTCTATATTTGCCTCAATTATACTATCTATATACTCTAGCTCTATTTCATCATGACTGTTGTACATAGCCGACTTCAAGCTATCACTATAGTAATCTTTTGCACGTACAGTAGCATAACGCTTTTTTTCTTTAACCGTGTAATCATCAAAGGAGAGTGTTATTTTAATCCCGTCATCACGGAGTTTGGCTTTATATTCAGATGTCAGTATTTTTTGTGAACGCTTCAATTTCAGGTTATTCCTTTTAAACCATAGTAAAACAAATAACCATAGAGCTATTACAGTAAGCACCATGCAATCTTGTGCTGATATTTGAAAGATAAGGGTGGTCATTTTTATTATTTTTCCAAATATAACAAATAGCCTTTATACTTTAGCCCCGATAGAGCCGACATCCCTGTAATGCAGTGAAAGGATACAGGCGAAAGCGGGAAAATGGTTTACCGACACCGCCCGCTCATTATGCTCCTGATAATTTTATCCCTGTTATTTTTAGGATTTAGCAATATAACCCCCTTTAATTTTGAACACATACTAATATTATGTTAAGCAATGTCTTACAATTTTAAAAGCTGTAAGAATTTACTATTTTTAAGCTTTCTCACTTTTAAATACTTTTAAAAATGAGCCACAATAATAAACCAAATGCTACACGTACTCTTATATATATAGGTATAGGCGTAGCCATAAGTATATCTGGTACTTTTATGAGTTGTAACGATAAATTTGTTGAAAGCCAAACCGTGTTTGACCTTCCGGTAAACAGAACCATGCAGGAACTACTTGCCGGATATGACACCGACGGCGATAAGAAAATAACCAAAGACGATGCCCCTAACAAAGATTACTTTTTAGTAAGTACTAAAGGGGACACCGTTATTATACGTAATACCTATTACCTGTCTAACCTGTTGCAGGAACTTGCCATTGCAAACGAAAATGCACAGGATACAGCCCTTATTACCCTTAGACAGATACAGGAACCGCCTGCCGAACGCATATCACGACGCATAAAAACCCAGTTTTGGGACGACCTGACCCGTACTATTGACGAAAAAGGGATTAACCGAATTATGGACGATGATAAAATGCATGATGAGCGCAGGCGCATTTATGTTCCGTATGATGATCAGGTAGGGATTGCCTATTTCCAGAACCTGCAAAAAAAGATGCCGAAACTTGAGGTGGTTGTACTTCCGGAAAATATTACTCCCGAATATGTAGAGTCTATTAACAACATGCCCGGTATTTTAGCACTTAAAATAGAAAACAACAAAGGAGTTCCATTTGTAGTCCCCGGCGGACGTTTTAACGAGATGTACGGCTGGGACAGTTACTTTGAGGGGGTAGGTCTTATTATTGACCACAGGCTGGATCTTGCCAAAGGGATGGTAGATAATTTTTGCTATCAGATTAGGCATTACGGAAAAATACTAAATGCCAATCGTTCCTATTATTTAACCCGCACGCAACCTCCGTTCCTTTCATCTTACATAAGAGAAGTGTATGCTGCTATGCATCCTAAAGATAAAAAATGGCTGGAGGAATGCGTTGCCACTGCCATAACGGAGTATGAAAATGTATGGATGCAAAGCAAGAGATACACACCCTCTACTGGACTTAACCGTTTTTACGCTAGCGGAAAAGGTATTCCGCCGGAAACAGAACCAGGGCATTTTAAAGCGGTATTGCAGGAATATGCCGACAGGCACAAAATTGCGGTGGAGGAATTTGAAAAACTATACAAAGCCGGAGTAATTAAAGACAGTACTCTTGATCGTTACTTTACGCACGACCGTACCCTACGTGAAAGCGGACACGATACCAGCTGGCGACTGGATAATATTGCTGCCGACCTGAATTGTGTTGACATCAATGCCCTGCTGTATAAATACGAGAAAGATTTTGAGTTTTTAATAGGTACTTATTTTAAGGACAGTTTTACCGTAAACGGAAAAACCTACACATCGGCTTACTGGAGCGAAAAGGCTGCCGACCACCGTGAACTCATGGAAAAATATATGTGGAACGAAAAAGCAGGCTGCTTTTTTGACTACAACTTTAAGAAGGAACAAATAACTGATTATATGTCGGCTACCAATTTCTTTCCGCTATGGGCTGGATTATGCACCCATGAGCAAGCCGAAAAGATGGTACCTATACTAATGAGTGACCTCAAAGCTAAGGGCGGTATACTGGCATCTACAAAACAATCGGTAAAGAAATACAAAACCAGCGAGGTACAACGCCAGTGGGACTACCCTAACGGGTGGGCTCCGCACCAAATGTTGTTATGGAAAGGACTTATTGATTATGGCTACGAAAAAGAAGCACGCGAACTGATATACCGCTGGCTGTGGACCATTACCCAAAACGCGGTTGATTATAACGGTACAATACCCGAAAAGTATGATGTGGTAAACACCACCCATAAGGTATATGCCGAGTATGGAAACGTAGGAACCGAATTTGCTTACATTACAAAGTCGGGCTTTGGGTGGATGAATGCGTCTTACCAGTACGGGCTTTCATTACTGCCGCAGGAGTACATTCAAAAACTGGATAATTTAGAAAACCCCGATGTGGTTTTTGGGGAGTAAAAAAACGCTTATCGTTAACCTACTTTTTATCCATTAACTTAAAGGCATCGGTTCTGGTTACGTTTTTTCCGTCAAAGTAAAAATAGGCGTACAGGGGGAAGTCGGCTTCTTTTACAATTACCTGCCTCTGCTCTCCTTTATTAATGTATACCACATTTTTTTGGGTATACTTTATATCTATTTTTAACGAATCCATACGGGAGGTTACCGCATCATGATACAACATATTCTCATCGGCCAGAGTATAAAAACTACCATCTCCTATTTCTTTTTTTAAATCGTTAATCTGATTAGAGTTTAATGCTACTACAATAACCGTAGGTTTATCCAGCATATACTGCTCGGCAGCCATAACGAGTTTTGCATGCGGGGAGTCGGCATCGGTATTAGGTCCGTTAGTATTTTGCTGCATTTCGGTAGTTGTTTCATTTCCTTCCGGTTCTTCTTTGGCTTCCCGCTTGCAGGAATACAAAGCAAACACTGCTAGTAAAATAACAATGCGGTTCATAGGGTTATGGTTTTTAGGTTGCTCTACTAAGTTAGTAATTTTAACGTTTTTATAAGAAATAACATTATCTTTTTATTTGTAGTGTTTTATAATTTAAAAATAAAGTTAACTTTGAAGCAAAACAAAAACTAACTTTTACTATGAATGATGCTCAATTTCACCTGGTAGTAAACCACCTGCCTATCATTACTCCTATTATAGGACTTGTAATTATGCTTGGCGGATTCATTTCGGGTTCGGAAGCTGTAAAGCGTGCTGCTTACTTTATTTTTGTACTAACTGCTTTATTTGCTATCCCGGCAATGGCTACCGGCGAAGGTGCCGAAGAAATTGTGGAACACCTGGGTGCCGATCATCATTTAATTCATGAACACGAAGAGAAAGCCGAAACGCTTGCCATGCTTTGCTATATACTGGGCGGACTTAGCCTTATCGGACTTTGGGCAAGTTTTAAAAACAAGTCGTTTGGTAAAGGTATCGCTATTGTAGTTTTACTGTTTAGCGGTGTTGTCGGTTACTTTGGTTATGAAACCGGACATACTGGAGGCGAAATAAGCCACCCTGAAATAAGAGCCGACTTTAAAGCCGAAGAGCATGAAGATCACGACCACGAAGGCCACGATCATGATGAACATGACAATCACTAGGATATAACGATTACATCTATAAAAAAAATCCCGCTCAATGAGTGGGATTTTAGTTTAAAAACTTAATAACAGTGAACAGCAATTACCCTACCCCATACCTATGGTTCTCTAAGCTAAATATGACTAAGTTTATTCCGTGGCACATTGAACCTCAATTAAGCGAAAAACATTTTGCTAATGAGCGTTTTAGTATTGAAGCAAAGAACCGTGAAGTGATGACTTTTGCAAGCAGACAGGACATGGATACTTTTGCCGGTTTTGAAATAAAAAACGGAATAATTCAGGAAAATGTTCTTGTTTTCCATTTATCCTTCGGTTCTAATAATGACGATTGGAATGTTGTTAAAAAAGAATATCCAAACTTTTTCTCTTTTATAAAAGAAACTGTTCTTCCTGATATGGAAGAATGGATAAGTGTAGATGATGTTGAGGATTATATATAAATTTTAAAAGAAAGATTTCTCCACTTCACTGCGTTTCGGACGAAATGGAAAAAACCAGTCTCCCGTTTGTTGAAATTTGTTCCATTTCGAGTGGAGTGAAACGGAATCGAGAAATCTTAAATTTCTTCATTTAAAAATCTCCAATCAGGATTAACCTTATTTATCAAATCATCTTTTTTAATTCTACTCCATTTTTTTAATTGAGTTTCTCTGTCAATTGCCAACTGAACATCAGTGTAATGTTCCCAGTAAATAAGATAAAAACAATTGTATCTCGCCGTAAATGATTTTAAGTGCGCTTCCTGGTTTTGATGAAAATGTAATCTATCTTTTAAATTAGTAGTAAAACCTATATATAAAACTCTCTTACTTTTATTAGTAAGAATGTAAACAAAATAATTATGCTGCCCTAGAGTTTGAAACATATTCAAATGTAAGGATTTTACCTAGATTTCTCCAGTCCACTTCGTTTCGGTCGAAATGGAAAAAACTAGCCTCACGTTTATTGAAATTTGTTCCATTTCGAGTGAAGTGTAACGGAATCGAGAAATCTCATATGGCAACTTTTTCAATATTTAAATTCTACAAAATCTAATTACTTACCATATTGCCTTTGTACAGTTAATACATTATATTTGCATTCAATAAAATTTTAATAATGATAAATATTACATTACCGGACGGTTCAGTCAAAAAATTTGACGCAGGGGTAACGCCAATAGACGTTGCCATGAGCATTAGTGAAGGATTAGCAAGAAACGTAATCTCGGCTTCCTTTAATGGTACAACTGTTGAAACTAAAACCCCACTGACGACCGACGGTTCATTAATATTATACACCTGGAACGATAAAGAGGGTAAAAAGGCTTTTTGGCACTCTACTTCTCACGTTTTGGCACAGGCTTTGCAGGAAATGTACCCGGGCATCAAACTTACTATTGGTCCGGCTATTGACAATGGTTTTTACTATGACGTAGATTTTGGCGATCAAACTATTACCGATAAGGACTTCAAAGCGATTGAAGACCGAGTGCTTGCCATTTCCAGAGAGAAACATGAATTTAAAATGCGTTCGGCTACAAAAGCTGAGGCGCTTGATTTTTATAAAAGCGAAAACAACCCATATAAGGTTGAGCTTATTGAGAACCTGGAAGACGGTACTATCACTTTTTGTGACCACGCTACCTTTACCGATTTATGTCGTGGTGGGCACATCCCAAACACAGGTATCATTAAGGCGGTAAAAATTATGAGCGTTGCCGGTGCTTACTGGAGAGGTGACGAGAAAAACAAACAGCTTACACGTGTATACGGTATATCTTTCCCTAAACAAAAAGAGCTTACAGAATATCTTGAGTTATTGGAAGAGGCTAAAAGACGTGACCACAGGAAACTGGGTAAAGAGCTTGAGCTTTTTGCATTTTCAAGCAAAGTAGGACAAGGTTTACCTTTATGGTTACCTAAAGGTGCTGCGCTACGTGACCGCCTTGAACAGTTCCTTAAAAAAGCACAGAAGAAAGCCGGATACGAGCAGGTTGTGAGTCCGCACATTGGTCAAAAGGAACTTTATGTAACTTCAGGCCACTATGCAAAATATGGGGCAGACAGCTTCCAGCCTATCCATACTCCAAACGAAGGGGAAGAGTTCCTACTAAAACCAATGAACTGTCCGCATCACTGCGAGATCTATAATACAAAACCATGGTCGTACAAAGACCTGCCTAAACGTTATGCTGAGTTTGGTACTGTGTACCGTTATGAGCAAAGTGGTGAGCTTCACGGTTTAACACGTGTTCGCGGATTTACTCAGGATGATGCACACATTTTCTGTACTCCTGATCAGCTGGATGAAGAATTCAAAAAAGTAATCGACCTAGTACTTTATGTATTCGGTTCGCTTGGATTTGAAAACTTCAGTGCACAAATATCACTTCGTGATAAGGAAGACAGAGAAAAATACATTGGTACTGAGGAGAACTGGGAAAAAGCAGAAAACGCTATTATCAATGCAGCTAAAGACAAAGGTCTTAACACTGTGGTTGAGTATGGCGAAGCGGCTTTCTACGGTCCTAAGCTTGACTTTATGGTGAAAGATGCATTGGGCAGACAGTGGCAGCTTGGAACAATTCAGGTAGATTATAACCTGCCGGAGCGTTTTGACCTAACATACAAAGGTGCTGATAATGAGCTTCACCGCCCTGTAATGATTCACCGTGCGCCATTTGGATCAATGGAAAGATTCATTGCGATTTTACTTGAAAATACAGCCGGAAACTTCCCGCTTTGGTTAATGCCGGAGCAGGCTATCATACTGTCTCTTAGTGAGAAATATGAAAATTATGCTAAAAAAGTTTTAGATTTGCTGGAAAATCACGAAATTCGCGCCCTAATTGATAACAGAAACGAAACGATTGGTAAGAAGATTCGCGAAGCCGAAGTTCAAAAGCTTCCGTTTATGCTGATTGTGGGAGAAGAAGAAGAGAAAAACGGAACGATATCTGTGCGCCGTCACGGAGACGCAGGTAAATCGAACCAAACAATGTCTATAGAACAATTTGCTGCCCTTGTAGAGGAAGAAGTAAATAAGACATTAAAACCATTTGAAGTTTAACATTTAAATTTTTATAGCCATAGCAATAAGAAACAACAGAGGATACCAACCTCGCGTAGAGAAAAAAGATCCGCACAGGATAAACAGTTACATCCGTGTACCTGAAATCAGGCTGGTGGGTGATAATGTGGAACCGGGTGTTTACAACACTTCTAAAGCTCTGCAAATGGCAGAGGAGATGGAACTGGATTTGGTAGAGATCTCTCCAAATGCTGCACCTCCTGTATGCAAGATCATGGATTATAAAAAGTTTCTTTATGAGCAAAAGAAACGTGATAAAATGCTTAAAGCAAAATCTTCACAAATTACTGTGAAGGAAATTCGTTTTGGTCCTCAAACCGATGAGCACGATTACGAGTTTAAAAAGAAAAATGCTGAGAAATTCCTTAAAGAGGGTTCAAAACTAAAAGCTTTTGTATTCTTTAAAGGACGTTCTATCATATACAAAGAGCAGGGACAAATACTTCTTTTAAGGCTTGCCCAGGATCTTGAAGAGTACGGTAAAGTAGAATCTATGCCGGTTCTTGAAGGTAAAAGAATGATTATGTTTATCGCTCCTAAGAAAAAGAAATAATAAGGTATAACAGCCTTAAAGTTTTAAAAACAAGTAAGTAAGATAACTAAATACAGGAAGAAAATGCCTAAGATGAAAACTAAATCCAGTGCTAAAAAGCGTTTTAAGCTTACAGGTTCTGGTAAAATCAAAAGAAAGCACGCTTTCAAAAGTCACATCCTGACAAAAAAATCTAAAAAGCGTAAGCTGGCTCTTACTCACTCAACTCTTGTTCACAAAGTTGACGAAAGAAGCGTGAAAGAGCAATTAAGACTTATCTAATATATAAGTCCGGTTAAAACAATTTAATAACCCTGGAGTATGGCTTTTTAAGTCTCCCTATTAATAACGGAGCGCCTACTACAAAAAACATTTAAAATTATGCCAAGAGCAGTAAATTCAGTTGCTTCAAGAGCTAGAAGAAAAAGAGTATTGAAGCAAGCCAAAGGATACTTTGGAAGACGTAAAAACGTTTGGACAGTAGCTAAAAACGCGGTTGAGAAAGCAATGGCTTACTCTTACCGTGACAGAAAACAAAAGAAGAGAAACTTCCGTTCTCTATGGATTATGCGTATCAACGCTGGTGCAAGACTACACGGAATGAGCTACTCTCAATTCATGGGTAAAGTGAAAGCTAACGGTATTGAACTTAATCGTAAAGTTCTTGCTGACCTAGCTATGAACCACCCTGAAGCTTTTGCAGCTATCGTTAATAAAGTTAAATAATTACGTAAACAATATATTATCTTACTTATAATAAAACCCGCTCAATGAGCGGGTTTTTTATTTACACACAAAATTAACTCCCATTTTTTTGATTATAGAATTTAACTATCTTTAGTCAAAATTTGATACAAAACTAATCGTTTTAAATAAAGCATAAACCAGCCAATAAACACACACCTTTATGCAACACAAGATAAATGCTACCGGAGCAAGGCTATTTTTATTTTCCTGCTTTATTGCTGTTATTACTTATGGGTTTGCTCTTACAAATTACACCCTCACTGTAGATAGCGAGTCACCTATTTATTCAACATTTTCGTTAGAACATGGACGATGGGGTACTAACCTAATACGTTACCACATTTTTAACGGGCATTTACCTTATTTCACAATGCTGTTAGGACTCCTAGCTCTGAGTCTTACTGCTGTGGAACTGACAAAAGTTTTTAAGTTTACTAATATTAAGGCTTATGTATTTTGTGCCCTGTTTGTATCAATACCACAAATAGCCTATTCAATAGTGTTTACAATGCAGGCAGATGTAGTTCCAATAGGGTTTCTGGCTGCCGTAACAGGAACAAGGCTGTTTACCGAAAATTACTCTTCCCCCTCAATAATTAAAAAATACAGTAATTTATGCATCGCTGCATTGCTTATAATGTTTGCGGTAGCATGCTATCAGGCACTAGCCCTGGTTCCCATAGCTGTATTTGTTGCCTACTTTTTTCAGCAAACTTTTAGCGACAGCTTCAACACAAAAAGTAAACTCAAAGAAGTATTGTTTTTCGGCTTACTAATGATAAGCTCTGCCATACTTTATTATATATCTGTAAAAATACTAAGTCCTCAGGCTAGTGGCGCCTACCTTTCATCATATACATCAGGCAATGCAAACATGCTTGAAACCATCAAAACCATACTGGAGGAAAACCTTTCGGGAGGCTTTTATTATGGTAATATGCTCTACCCAATTGTTGTTGCCCTCATAGCTATTGCAGCACTTAAATCTCTTTTAGGGAAGCATATCCTTTTACGATTAATTTGCTTAATTTCTTTGTTACTTATACCCTATGGATTTTCATTTGTAATCACAAGTGGTTATCATCCGCCACGCATATATCTTACAACAGGAATTGTATTTGCTTTTATAGTAACCCATCATATTCCTAATGTAAAATTCCAAAAGCAGTATGTACAGCTTTGCGGTATTATATGTATTACCCATATTTACTTTATTACATCGTTATTTTATTCGGCAAACAGAATATATAACCACGATAAGGAAACAGCAAAAAAAATAGATTTTCTTATAAACCGTAAGTATCCTGAGTTTAACCCTGCCAAAGATTATGTATATTTCTACGGATGCCTGCCTTGGGAGCACCACAATAAATACAGGCTGGAAAACGCTGAAATATTTGGAGGATCATTATTTCACTGGGATAACGGAAACAACTGGAGAATAATAAACTTTTTTAAAGTTACCGATATAGCCGATTACCGATTTATGGACTACAGACCATCTTACTATAATGCAGTAGATTCTCTAAAAACTATGCCTACCTGGCCTAACCCTGAATCGGTTAAAAAAGTGGGAGATGTAATTCTGGTAAAATTAGGAACCGAAAAAGGTGTTCCGTTACCATTTGAACAATAACTTTACATTTATGCAGCAAACAACCACACCCATAATAGGAATAATTTCACCTTGCTACAATGAGGAGCAGGTACTTAATGAAACAGCAAAACAGCTGAATGGTGTGATTGAAGGACTTATTGCCAAAAATATAATATCTCATCAAAGTTTTATAGCTTTTGTAGACGATGGCAGTAACGATAACACCTGGAAACTTATAGAGGAAAACAGTAACCGCTACACACCTGTAAAAGGTTTAAAGCTTGCAGGAAATGTAGGCCACCAAAAAGCTTTGCTTGCAGGACTGCTTACATTTAAAGATGAAGCCTCTGCCCTTATCTCCATTGATGCCGATTTACAGGATGATGTTTCTGTTATTGAAGAAATGATTGTAAAACACAAAGCTGGTACTGATGTATTATATGCCGTAAGAAAGGAAAGGACTACCGACTCTGGTTTTAAACGAAATACTGCACTTATCTTTTACAACCTCATGAAAAAAATGAAGGTAAACATAGTACATAATCATGCCGATTACAGACTGTGCAGCAGCAGGGTTTTAAACGCATTGGCAGAGTTTGACGAAGTAAACCTTTTCCTTAGAGGAATAATACCATCCATAGGCTTTTCTAACGATGTGGTTTACTATAACAGGCTGGAACGTTTTGCCGGAGAGTCAAAATATCCTTTTAAAAAAATGCTGTCATTTGCCTGGAATGGTATTACATCATTTAGCAACTACCCGTTAAAGTTAGTTACCATAATAGGTTTTGCAGTATTTTTTATTTGCCTCTTAATGTCGGGCTACGCCTTAATCGCCATGTTTACCGGGCAGGTAGTACCGGGATGGCTATCAACTGTACTGCCTATGTACTTTTTAGGAGGAGTGCAATTATTTTGCTTTGGTATAATTGGCGAATACATTGGTAAAATTTACCTTGAAGTAAAAAAGAGACCCCGCTATTTTATAGATAAAAGAGTAGATTAATTTATAACTTATATAGTAACCAAAAGCTGCGCCTTATGTTTTGGAATAAAAAATATAAACCTACAGTCACTCCTGAAGATAAAGAATGGATAGAGGGTGAATTACTTTTCATAAAAGAATCATTACTTGACAAAAATGCCTTTAATGAGCTTGACATTATATTACCCACAAAACAGTATTATAATTTAGAATTTAACGGCACTGAAGAAAACGCCCGTCATATACTGGAACAAACGAAGATTTTCCTGAATATTGACGATGAAAACATTAAGCTGAAGTTTGTAAAAAACTTCTCTGTCAAAATGGATAACAGACGTATATTAACTTCATCTTCAAAAGACATCTATGGTACATCTAATGATTATATTGGCAGCTACAACAACGACAACGGAGAGACAACCATCTATATTGAAAATGAGTTATTAAAATCTCCATACAGCTTAATATCTACTATAGCATATGAATTATGTTATCATATATTACTTTCGAAAGAAGAGCTGGAAGAATCTAACGGATACCTTACCGAACTCTTTGCAATTGTTTATGGCTTTGGCATATTTATAGGCAATTCAAGGTTTAGCTATTCAATTACAAAGAATAGTGATCTGAGCACCTTACACGAAACATCGAGTACGGGCTATTTACCGGAAGAAGTCGCCGCCTATGCAATGGCATGGTTAAGCGTATATCGAAATGAAAATACCGACTGGAAAAAATTCCTAAACAAATCTATGCTCAAATATTTTGAACAAAATATACAGTATATAGAAAACAACAGAGACAAGGTTGCTTTCGAATAAAAAAGTCCGCTTATAGCGGACTTTTTTATTATGTTTTAAGTTTCTTTTTCCTTGCTGCCGGGAACAACACATTATTTAATATTAGCCTGTAGCCCGGTGAATTAGGGTGCAAATCTAACACAGTAGGTGCATCACCTACTCTATGCTGATAATCTTCGGGATCATGCCCTCCGTAAAAAGTGAACATCCCTTTTCCTTTAGTACCATGTATGTAACGGGCTTCTCCGTTTTGAAGATTTTGCCCCATTATAAGTACATTCGATTTTACTAAACTTTCATCAAACGATGTGGTTTGCCCCATAAAACCTTTTACCAGTTGTGTATGGTTTTGGCAAAGCATTGTAGGGATTGGGTCCCACTTTGCCGAATACTCCATTAGCGTAAAATAATCGTTATCCATAAGCACCTTACGCTTGGTGGTCATATCAATATCTGAGAACTCATAAACCACAGGGTTACGCTCCAAATGGAAATCTTTAAACGCCATTGTTTTGTTGTAATCAATACTCGCCTGATAGTTTGGATCACTAGGATCTCCGTCAAACATAGTTTCACAAATATCTACTCCTTCTGCCGAAAGGGCAATATCAAAACTATCGGTAGCCGAACACATTGCAAACATAAAGCCGCCACCTATTACAAAATTCCTTATTTTATTAGCAACAGCCAGTTTCTCTTCAGATACTTTACTGTACCCCAGTTTTGCCGCCAGTGCCTCGGCTTCTTTCTTCTGCTCAATGTACCACGGTGCATTGCGGTAGGCTCCAAAAAACCGACCGTATTGTCCTGTAAAATCTTCATGGTGCAGGTGTAGCCAGTCATATAGTAATAAAGCGTCGTTTAAAACCTCTTCATCATATATTTTTTCAAACGGAATCTCGGCATAAGTAAGCACCAAGGTTACGGCATCATCCCACGGCTGCTTTCCTGCGGGGGTGTATACCGCAATCTTAGGTGCTTTCTCAAGAACAACGGTCTCCATATTTTGAGACGGACTACTAATCTCATCCTGAATGGACTTAGCCTCCCCGTCGCTTATTACTTCAAAAGTCACTCCCCTAATTTGGCATTCACGTCTTATCTCTTCGGCATCAGGAAGCAAAAACGAACCTCCCCTGTAATTAAGCAGCCAACTGGCTTTATAATTTTTCTCCAAAACCCAATAAGTTATCCCGTATGCTTTTAAATGGTTTTGCTGCGTACTTTCATCCATTGGTATTAAAATCATGGAAGCACGACCCGCAAACGAAACCAATAAAAATAATAGGAGTATGAATTGTTTTTTAAGCATTTTAAAATAGATTTTATTCAAAGATAAACTAAAAGCTGCGGTAATACACGGCTATTAGTTTACATAGAGTAACGATTTATAATTTAAGGTATTATAAAAGTATCAAAAAGAAATAAAAAAAGCACATCCAAACGATGTGCTTTCTATATTTTTTAAGGTTACATAATGTTTTACGCCTTAAGGCTCTAGTACTACCACATGTTCTGCTTCGTGTACTTCAATATCCCAAAGGGCTTTTTCGGCTTCTGTACTGGCTTGTAAAAAGTCGTTGTTCATATGCTTGCGGGGTTATAATTGGTTACTTTGCTATTCTTTATTATTTAGAACGGAACATCGTCATCATCATGCGCTCCGCCGCCGCTGTTCATGTTACTGCCAAAGGCTTCGTTTGCCGAAGGCAGGTTTTTGATTATACCGGCATTATCGTTATCATTCATACTCGACGGAAGCTCGTCAAACGGCGAAGCGAAATCGTCAAGGTTATCAAACTTACCGAGACTACCTACGAATTTAAGCCTGATGTTATCCAAACCACCGTTACGGTGCTTAGCCACGATAAACTCGGCCTGTCCCTGTGTTGGCGATCTTTCTTCATCATCCCATTCGTCAATCTTATAATATTCCGGACGATAGATGAACGATACGATATCGGCATCCTGCTCAATCGCACCCGATTCCCTAAGGTCAGAAAGTAATGGCCTTTTGCTCGATCCCCTTGTCTCTACAGCACGAGACAGCTGTGATAGTGCAATTACCGGAACGTTAAGCTCTTTTGCCAGTGCTTTAAGGTTACGGGAAATGGTCGAGATTTCCTGCTCACGGTTACCTCCGTTTTTCCCTGCTGCTCCACCGGCGGTCATAAGCTGAAGGTAGTCAATAATAATCATCCTGATTCCGTACTGAGAGGCAAGCCTCCTTGCTTTTGCCCTAAGGTCAAAAATGGAAAGCGATGGTGTATCGTCAATATACAAAGGAGCTTTTTCAAGATCCTTAACTTTAATACTTAGTTGTTCCCACTCGTGTTTTTCAAGTTTACCGGTACGCAGCTTTTCAGACGACAGTCCGGTTTCGCTCGAAATCAAACGGGTAATTAGCTGTACCGAGGACATCTCCAGCGAGAATACTGCCACACCATGGTTAAAATCGATAGCAATATTTCTTGCCATAGAAAGTACAAAAGCGGTTTTACCCATACCCGGCCTAGCCGCGATAATGATAAGGTCACTGGGCTGCCAGCCCGATGTAAGCTTATCCAAATCGTGGAAACCGGTTGCAACACCACTTAATCCTTCCTTACCTGCAATTTCCTCAATACGTTTCTTTGCCTGGATAACAAGGCTTTGCGCCGTTTCAGAACTACGCTTAATATTACCTTGTGTTACTTCATACAGTTTTGACTCTGCCTGATCCAGCAGGTCAAAAATATCTGTTGTCTCATCATAAGCCTCTTCGATAATTTCGCTCGATATTTTGATAAGGCTTCGCTGAATGAATTTTTGTAATATAATCCTTGAGTGAAACTCAATGTGAGCAGAAGACGATATCTTTTGCGTTAGCTGTATAAGATAAAAGTCTCCGCCTACCTGATCCAGTTTTCCGTTCTTTTTAAGCTGAGCAGAAACTGTTAATAAGTCAATTGGCTGGGTGTCGTTAAATAGTTGGACTATGGCCTCAAAAATAAACTTGTGGGCCTCTTTATAAAAGGCATCCGGCTGTAATATATCTATTACCTCGTCTACCCCTTTTTTGTCTATCATCATGGCACCTAAAACAGCCTCTTCAAGGTCCAGCGCCTGCGGTGGTAGCTTGCCTTTCTCCAAGTTGATAATAGATGATTTATCAACTTTTACCGGGTTTACGTTCCTGATGTTTTCCATTATGCTAATGTAATTAAATTTAAAATGGGTGCGTTAAGCAATTGTTAAGAACCTTATGTTAATTAACTGTTGATAAACTGTTAATCAATTGTTTATAACTCAAAAAAAATCCGAAGCTGCAAGGCTTCGGATTAATAATGCCGTTAAAACAAGGTTATTCTTTAAATTCCCCCATTTTACTATACTTATCCATCCTTTTCTCAATCAGCTCCTCTGTTGATAAGTCTTTAAGTTCTTTATGTGCTTTTAAGATGAATTTCTTTACACTTTCGAAAGTGGTCTCTCTGTCATAGTGAGCACCTCCAAGTGGTTCAGGAATAATATCATCAATAAGCTTTTGTTTTTTCATGTCAAAAGAAGTAAGCTTTAATGCCTCAGCAGCCTGCTCCTTAAACTCCCAGCTTCTCCAAAGGATTGAAGAACACGATTCTGGCGAAATTACAGAGTACCATGTGTTTTCCAGCATGAATACTTTGTCTCCAACACCAATACCTAATGCTCCACCGGAAGCACCCTCACCTACTATAACGGTAATAACAGGTGTTTTAAGGCGTACCATCTCAAAAATATTTCTTGCAATGGCTTCTCCCTGTCCTCTTTCCTCTGCCTCAAGCCCTGGGTATGCACCCGGAGTATCTACTAGAGTGATTACAGGAATACCAAACTTCTCGGCCATTTTCATAAGGCGAAGCGCTTTACGATATCCTTCAGGGTTAGCCATACCAAAGTTTCTGTATTGTCTTGTTTTGGTATTGAAACCTTTTTGCTGACCTACTATCATAAACGACTGATCGCCTATTTTTGCAAGTCCGCCCACCATTGCTTTATCATCTTTAAAGCTACGGTCTCCAAACAGCTCAAGGAAAGTTCCGTCAGACAGAGCCTTGATGTAATCCATTGTATACGGACGACTAGGATGTCTTGAAAGCTGAACCCTTTGCCATGCAGATAGGTTCTTATATATGCTTTTCTTAGTTTCTTCTAACTTTTTCTCAATTTGCTTACATGTATTAGATACATCCACATCCGATTCCTGACCAATTAGTGTGCATTTATCTAACTGATCTTCAAGCTCTTTAATCGGAAGCTCAAAATCTAAGTATTCCATAGTACAGGCAGATTTTTTAATATAGTTCGAACTACAAAGATAGAATTTTACCTTTAGAAAGAAAGAATTATATTTTTTTAAGTTTGTTTTTTGGGTAATTCTTTATTACCCCATTGAGTATCACAGTGCTAAGAATTATAGCAGCTCCTAAATAAAATGCAGGGCTCATTTTTTCGTCCCCTTTAAACACCAAAACCGCAAGAATTATCCCATAAACAGGTTCCAGGTTTATAGTAAGCATAACGGTGTATGGGCTTAAAAACTTCATTACCTTAACCGATGCTATAAATGCATAAGCCGTACATGCAGATGCCAGTACAAACAGCCACAACCAGTCATCTGTCGTAAGCGAGAAAAACTGAGGTGTAAAGTTACCTGCAAACAACATATATATAGTAAGGAAGAAAACTCCTCCCAGCAATTCCCAAAACGATACCTGAGTTGCATTATGCTTTACTGCATATTTACCGTTGATAACCGAGAAGGTTGCCGACAGGAATGCCGATGATAATGCCAACAGTATACCATACAGGTAGTCGCCTTCAAAACTAAATATAATGTATAGCCCGGCTACTACGAATAACCCGAACATTACCTCATACCATATTACCTTTCTCCCATAAAGGAGCGGCTCCAGTAATGAGGTAAAAAAGGCTCCGGTAGAAAGACATGCCAGTGTGACCGATACATTAGACACCTTTATAGCCTTAAAAAAGGTAAACCAGTGCATTGCAATAACAAGCCCTGCAAACAGAAAACCTACCAGTGTTTTACCGGGTACTTTTAATGAAACTTTTGCGATTTTTGCATACAGCAAAACGAGTAGTACTGCGATACCCATTCTATACCACACAAGTGGAAGGGCATCAATCGTAATTTGTTTTCCGATAACAGCAGTAAACCCCCATATAAATACTATTAAATGAAGGTGTAAATAACTTTTTAATTTATCTCCGGGCATTTCTTAAAAGGAAAATAGCTAAAATACCAAAGGTTACATTTGGGATCCAAACAGCCAGAAGCGGTGACATACTTGATTTCTCTCCCATTGTACCAAAAACTTTATCAAAAAACACATACGAAAACGCTAAACCAATTCCCATGGCAAGGTTTACTCCCATACCTCCCCTTCGCTTCATGGAAGATACGGCTACGGCGATAATAGTAAGGATAAATGCCGAAACGGGTATACTATACTTTTTATATTTTACAACCAGGTAACTGTCAATGTTAGCTGATCCTCTTTTCTTTTCTTTCTCAATAAATTTGTTTAATTCGCCAAGCGTCATAGTCTCGGCAACATAAACCGTTGGGGTAAGTTCATCGGGTTCAAAAGGCAGTTTCATTACTTTTTGCGACTCCCTTACAATTACATCATTAGTAGCCCCATCTCCTACAATCCTTTTATTATAACCATATAAGGTATAAGTACTGTCTTTAGGATTCCAGGTAATAGTATTGGCATTAATTTTAGAGATGAGCTTATCTCCTCTATATGTTTCAAGATTAAATTTACTTCCTGATTTATTCATATAGTTAAAAGCTCCTACATATATGGTTTGAGTATCATTTACCTGCTTGTATACCTGATCACTCTCCCTAATCTTGGCATTATTCTTTAAATAGGTATACCTAAAATCATTAAATCCTTTACTGGCTTTTGGCACAAAAAAGAATCCCATAACCAGTGCAAGTAGTGATATAAATGTAGCTCCTATAAGATAAGGCCTTAGAAATCGCATAAACGATATACCCGACCCCAATATGGCAATAATCTCTGTATTATTAGCCAGCTTAGATGTAAACCATATTACCGAAAGGAACAGAAATATAGGGAACAGCATATTGGCAAAATACAGGGTAAAGTCACCATAATAACCTGCAACCTCTGCAAAGGGTACTTTTTTAGCCAGTATTTTGTTTATTTTTTCCGATACGTCTATAACAATCCCTATGGGGATAAACATAAGCAACATTACAAAAAACGTTGCCAGGTATCTTTTTAAAATGTACCAGTCTATTATTTTCACTCCGGTTCGTTTTGAATATAGTTACAGCCTTTGGCTCATTTGTTTTACCATTTTTTCTTTCCACTCACGGAAATCTCCCGCTAAGATATGTTTTCTTGCCTCACGAACCAACCACATATAGAAACCAAGGTTGTGTATGGTTGCTATTTGTTTTCCTAAAAATTCGTTTGCAGCAAAAAGGTGTCTTAGGTATGCTTTAGAGTATTCGGTATCTACAAAAGTGATGCCCATTTCGTCAATAGGAGAAAAATCATCCTCCCATTTCTTATTTTTAATGTTAATACTACCGTTTGCTGTAAACAACATACCGTTACGGGCATTACGTGTAGGCATAACACAGTCAAACATATCTATACCAAGGGCTATATTCTCTAATATATTAATAGGAGTACCTACTCCCATAAGGTAACGAGGCTTATCTTCCGGAAGTATATTACACACCACCTCACTCATTGCATACATCTCCTCTGCCGGTTCGCCTACAGACAGTCCGCCAATAGCATTACCTACAGCCCCTGCGTTAGCGATATACTCGGCCGATTGTGCTCTTAAATCCTTATAAGTACTACCCTGTACAATTGGGAAAAATGCCTGATCGTAACCATACTTTACCGGAACTTTTTCAAGGTGGGTAATACAACGGTCCAGCCAACGGTGCGTCATGTGCATGGAGCGTTTTGCATAACGGTAATCACAAGGGTATGGTGTACACTCGTCAAACGCCATAATAATATCAGCTCCAATGGTACGCTGAATTTCCATTACGCTTTCGGGTGAGAAAAAGTGGTACGAACCGTCTATATGTGATTTGAATTTAACTCCTTCTTCCTTAATCTTACGGTTCCCCGATAACGAATATACCTGGTACCCTCCACTATCGGTAAGGATATTTCTGTCCCAGTTCATAAACTTATGAAGTCCTCCAGCTTTTTCCAGTATTGGGGTTTGCGGACGCAGGTACAGGTGGTAAGTGTTACCTAAAATTATATCGGGATTAATATCGTTTTTAAGCTCACGCTGATGCACTCCCTTTACGGTAGCTACGGTGCCAACCGGCATAAAAATAGGCGTTTCTATTGGTCCGTGGTCGGTAGTAATTAAACCGGCCCTAGCTTTAGACTGAGGATCTTTGGTAATTAAATCAAATTTCATATTCCGTTTTTACAAGGCGCAAAGATAGGTAATAGATAATAACAAAATATACTAAATTAATTTAACTCAAAACAACAAAACTACTACTAAAAATATTTTACTTTTTTTGTTAAATTTGCATAAATCACCTTACGTATGAATCAACATAAAAGCTTAATTCGAATATCTGAATTATTATCTCGATTTAAAATCGAAGTCTCACTTTTGAATTCAAATGCATTATTAGATATAAATATCATTTCTGAAGATATATTAATCCCAATATTTAACATAATCTTCAATTGTAATTTACAAAATGCTAAATACTCAAAAGATGACAGTAATTTTCCTTCCTTAGATTTACTCGACGAATCAAAAAGAATTGCTTTACAAATTACATCTACATCTGACCTACAAAAAGTAAAAAAAACTCTCAAGGGGATAGTAAAAAATGACTTTTATAAAAATTTTGATACTTTTTATATTTATATAATTACTCAAAAACAAAAAACATATGATGAGACAATCATAGATAATACAACTGAGAATTTATTCAAATTCACAAAACAAAATATTCTTGATGAAAAAGATTTATACAAACTAATATCATCTCTCCCCTACGATAAAATACAAACTATAGAATCAATTCTAGAAAATCAATTTAGTGATTTGAAAAAAAATGAGCAACAAATACAGAATAATATTTTAAATATCACTAATAAACTAAGTGATGATTTTGAACAGAAATTAATTACTACTCAACTAGAAGGAAACTACAGACTTCGCCAAAAACTCATAGAAAAAAGGATTTTTTTAGAAGAAAAGCTTTCAGTAATTAGCGATGCTAATCAAGAATTCAGTTTATTTAAAATAATTGAAGAAACAAACCTTAAGATTCAAGCTTTAAATGATGAAATCTCTGAAACCCTAACCTTAATAAAATGACAACATGTTTAATGAAACTGATAAAAAAATAATTGAAACTGAGATTCAAGGACTTAAAGAAACCAAATTAGAATTAATTAAAAAACTAAACGTTTTAAACATAGCGCACGTTAACCTTTCAGATCCAGATCAATTACATTCAAATCAAATAAAAATTAATGAGATTAAAAGTAGAATAGAAGAAAATGATAATTTAATTTCAGAAAAAAAAGTATTTCTACAAGAAAAAAGCTTAGAGCCTTTAAGTAATGACACTAAAAATGATCTAACAAAAGCCATAGAGATATACAAACAAGAATCAAACAAACTTAGCTACGGATCTACAAAAGAAGATTTTAAAAGGATACTTGATTTAAAAACAAAAATATTTGACGAATTATTCGATGATTCTGACAAAAAATTAAGTTTTGTATCATCAAAAAAAGAGTTAATGCATTCATCGGTTTTATTTGAAACTATATACTCAAGTGAAACTTTAGCTCAAACAACAGTATTAGAAATCCAAAAAATTAGAGAAGAAGTAGATAATTACAAGTGGTACGATCGCAGCATAATTGTCAGCTCACTAACCCTAAGTCTTTTAAATTTTAAATTTGATGAAAAAAAAGCTAATCTGCTTTTAGATTTTTTAACCGATTTTGAAACAAATGTCTGGGAAAGAGCACTAGTAGGTTTAGTCACTTCAATTATCTATCAAAAAAACAGGGGTTGGCAAAGATCAAATGTATTTATGAATAGACTTGAATCTCTTCAAAACAATGAAAAAATTCAAAAAGGCTTAAAGACAATTGATTTAGTTTTAAAAAACCAGACTTACAAACATACATTTTTTAATGAAAATATCTATGAAATAGATTTATTTAAAAACCCTATGAATAGTTTTGTTCCTTTTTATGAGAATAATGAGATTATGAATAATGCTATAGAAAACGCCGAGTACAGTTTTGATATTGATGATTTTCAAGAATACGTCACTACATTACCTCTCATGAGTTCTCATAAATACACATTATGCCTTGCCTTAAGCGAAGGAAAACTTTCAAAATCTACTTTAGAAACAAAAACAGCAATTAAATTTAATAATAGCCTAGCCCTATCCGACATCCTAGCCCCTTACCAAAACTTGTTTAGTGAGTATTACTATTTTTTTAATTTTTTCCCCGAAAAATCAAAAAGCGATATTCTAAATAAGCAAATTAGTATAACAGATACTCATTTAAAAAAGATAATCCTGAATAAAATTAATCAACTATTAATAGAAGGAAATTCAGATTATCACAATAAAAAATACAAGTCAGCTATAAGTAAATACGAACAAGTCATAAAGATTGAAACTGACAATAAAGAAGCTCGTTGGCAATTAGGAAATTGCTATTATTACATAAATAATATAAAGCTAGCGTTAGGTCATTTTGAAAGCATTGAAAATACTGAAAATATAAACAAAGATATTTTCTATAAAATAGCAATATGCCATAATCGTAAAAAAAACTATATCAAGTCAAACGAATATGCTCTAAAACTTGAAGAAACTAAAAAACATCAAAATTATGAACTTCTATCATTAATAAGTGATAACTATTTTGAAATAAATGAAAAAGACAAATCTCTTGCTTATTTAAAAAAAGCAGAGGAGAAGACTATAGACGATTTAGATTTGCGTTTATTAGCCGAGAGGTATAATCAAGCATCTGAATTTATTGATGCTGAAAGAGTTATTAAAGAAGCTATTAACTTAAACCCAAAAAATTATGGGCATTGGCTTGAACTGGCAGATATAAAATGTAATACTTTCAGTTGGACTGAAGGACTTGAAGCTGTAAAAGAATCTGAAAAATTAAACAATGATAAAGATTACAATAAAGCTAGTGTAAAGATGACCCATGGAAGAATATTATTATTTTCTGGAAATAATATTCTGGAAGCTAAAAATCTTTTTGAACAAGCTCTAAAACATAAGGATAGTCCTAAAGAATTACTATACGGTAATTTAGGACATTTTTATTTAACACAAGATAATGAAGAAGAATACATTAAAAATTATCTTGAATGCATTAAAATACTAAAAGATAAAAAAGATTTTGAAGATCGAATGACCAAAGATTTAAAGTATCTCATAAACTTAGGTATAAGTAAAGAAAAATACATATCAATCAAAAACCAAATAATTTCATTGTATACAGAAACCAAATAAATTTGTTATTTTTTATTGATTATAAAACAAAAATTTGCAAAACGGCTGCAAAAAATAAAATTGTTAAGCATTTGTTGCCGCCTGTAAACAATAATCTATCTTAAAAATAGTACTCCTATTAATAGAAAGACGTTAACTTAACCATTAAAAAAACTGCTTTAAAAACATAAACAACTAATAATCAAAAAGAATCGCCTTTACAAAACTCAAGCAAACGTTTTGCAAAACAGTTGCAAAACACTGACATTGACAATGACATTGAATATGATAATGATATTGAAATGAAAAGAGGGGTATGGGGAGAAAAACAGTAAAAAAACGGTTTACTGAAACGGCTTTTTCAGTAAGTGAAATTAATTTGCCAGTAGCAAAAATAAGAATTACTTTTGCATCCAGTTTAACTTATTAGAAAAATGAAGGCTAACACACAACAACTAAACGATTTAACGATTCAGGTAAGAAGGGACATCCTTCGAATGGTTCATGCGGTAAACTCAGGACACCCCGGAGGTTCGCTTGGATGTGCTGAATTTATGGTAGCACTTTACCAGGAACTTATGGACCGTAAGGAAGGTTTTGACATGGACGGAATTAACGAAGATATCTTTTTCCTTTCTAACGGACACATCTCTCCTGTATTTTACAGCGTGCTTGCAAGAAGCGGATACTTCCCTGTATCAGAGCTTGCTACGTTCCGTCACATTAACTCAAGGCTTCAGGGTCACCCAACAACTCATGAAGGACTTGAAGGTGTAAGAATCGCATCTGGATCACTTGGACAGGGACTTAGCGTTGCTGTAGGTGCAGCCCAGACAAAAAAATTAAACAATGACAATCACCTTGTGTACAGCCTTCACGGTGATGGTGAGCTACAGGAAGGTCAAAACTGGGAAGCTATCATGTATGCTGCTGCTTACAAAGTAGACAACATTATCGCTACGGTTGACCTTAACGGAAAACAAATTGACGGCCCTACAGACGAGGTTCTTAACATGGGAAGCCTTAGAGCTAAGTTTGAAGCCTTTGGATGGGATGTTCTTGACATTGAAAAAGGTAATGACATGGAGGCTGTTGTAGCCGGAATGACCGAAGCTAAAGCTAAAACAGGTAAAGGAAAACCGGTTTGTGTATTGCTTCATACCGAAATGGGTAACGGTGTAGACTTTATGATGCATACTCATGCATGGCATGGTAAAGCTCCTAACGACGAGCAACTTGAAAAAGCTTTAGCTCAAAACCCTGAAACTTTAGGAGATTATTAATAGAAGATTTGAGATAACAGATATGGGATTTGAGATTTCTGAATTCTCACTACTCAATTCTCACTACTAATTTTAGCAAAATGAAAAAATACACAAATACAGGAAATAAAGATACTCGTTCTGGTTTTGGCGCTGGCCTTACAGAACTTGGTAAAACAAACGAAAATGTTGTTGCCCTTTGTGCTGACCTTATCGGGTCGCTTAAAATGGACGACTTTAAAGCTAACCATCCTGAGCGTTTCTTTCAGGTAGGTATTGCCGAAGCCAACATGATTGGTATGGCTGCAGGTATGACAATAGGTGGTAAAATTCCTTACACAGGTACTTTTGCCAACTTCTCTACAGGTAGGGTTTATGACCAAATCCGTCAGGCGGTTGCTTATTCAGATAAAAATGTAAAAATATGTGCATCTCACGCCGGTTTAACACTAGGTGAAGACGGTGCCACACACCAAATACTTGAAGACATAGGTTTGATGAAAATGCTTCCAGGCATGACTGTAATCAATACTTGTGATTATAATCAAACTAAAGCGGCTACTATCGCTATTGCAGAGCACCACGGTCCTGTATACCTACGTTTCGGTCGTCCTTCTGTACCAAACTTCACTCCGGAGAACGGAGAGTTTGTAATTGGTAAAGCTGTGATGTTAAACGAAGGTACAGATGTTACTATTGTTGCTACAGGTCACCTTGTATGGGAAGCACTTGTTGCTGCTGAGGCTCTTGAGGCTAAAGGTATCTCTGCAGAGGTTATTAACATCCACACTATTAAGCCACTTGACGAGGAAGCTATCCTTAAATCGGTTGCTAAAACAGGATGTGTAGTTACTGCAGAAGAGCACAATGTTCTTGGTGGTCTTGGTGAGAGCGTTGCACGTACACTTGCTGCAAACAACCCTGCTCCACAGGAATTTGTTGCTGTTAACGACAGTTTTGGTGAAAGTGGTACTCCTGCCCAGCTTATGGACAAGTACAAACTTAACAACGAAGCTATTGTTGCTGCTGTAGAAAAAGTAATCAAGAGAAAATAATTCTCCCTTACAATACATTAAAGATCCCAACCTTGCGGTTGGGATTTTTTTTATTCAAAAACTAAATACCTTAACATATTCAAACCACAACTAAACCTGTAAATAATTATTTATCAAACACATATGTTAAATAATTTTAACTTACTTACTCGAATTAATTACTCTTTTTATCGAAAATAAAACAACCCTACCTTTAAAATGCATAGTTTAAAAGAATTAACAGGTAAACCATTTAATTTTTTAATATTATGCGAAAATTTCTTTTATTGCCCGTATTTTGCCTTACCGTATTGGCAACAAGCTGTTCTTCTGACGACAGCGTACAAATGAATGAGGACTATTCAAATTTTACAACTAAAGTTGCAAAATGTACAAACATTGAAGATTTAGAACACGGAGCCGTGCTTTTAGGCAATAACATATTGTTCTATTGGAACAAAGGCAATCTGTTAAGGATTGTAGGCCGAACTTACACCAGTAAACTTGAAATCAAGAACAGAGGATGTACAGGCTCTACCTCAATAACAAGCTACACTATTGACCTTCTTAACTCAGAAACCTACACCCTAAATGGTGGTGTACCAGCACCTACATTCCCGGCAGGAGGTACTGATAACTGTTTCCAATACAGATACACAGTAACAAGTTATGACGGATTAAATCAATTCTGTTATACTGAAAGTGAGTGGTTTGATTTTCCAAATTAATTAAATATAATTTATAAAAAAAAGCCTCTGCAATTGCAGAGGCTTTTTAAAATCTTTTCTTTATTACTTAGTCTATTTCCTGATGACATGCAGAATCAAGGTGTAATTTGATTCCGCTGCTGCAGGTAGGTATATTTTCAAAATCATAAACCTCGTCAGTACCCGGTATGGTAATCTCGTCTCTTGTTGGGTAACCGTCGTTATCATCATCTGCATCAAGATAGTTAGGGTAACCATCACCATCAGTATCATAGGTTAAAATATCTCCGTCTTCAGGGTCTATCTCATAACGGTTTGGAATACCATCACCATCTGAGTCAAAAATATTCATATCATACAGTTTAAAGCTAAATACAAGCGGACTGTATGAAGGGATATTAACCTGAGCATTTGCATAGTAACCAAAAGCAGACGGCAAGAACATTACCCCTGCTCCATAATCGGTAAAATTAGCCGGATTTGGGTCACCCGGAATATCATTATAAACCCCTGTTTTAAATAAAGGAATTATTTCCTGCCATCCGGTAATAAGGCCGAATAACGAATTAAAACTTTCAGGATACGGGTTGTAATCAAACTGAACATCATCCAGCCTCCAGCCTCTGTAAGCTACTTTTACCTGATCGTATTTTGTTGGGCTCTCCCCTACACCTTCATTAAGTACAAGGTAATATAAAGTATGATCTACTTCATCAAGAGTAACAACCTTAGTCATTAAAGGATATTCTGTTTGATCCCAAATAGATGTTTGCGGATTATCCTCGGTTATAGAATCTATAACTATAGTAAAATCTTCATCAACACTAACTATATAATGAGTATTAAGGTAATTTTCTAAATCAGCCTTATCGGTCACATATTGCTCACCATAATCTCTTGGCGGAGCTATGGAAGTATCGTCATCCTTTTTACATGAACCTAAAAAAGTTAAAGACAACAGGCTTAAAGCCATCAAACATCTCTTCATTTTAATTTTTTTTAATGGGCGCAAGATACAATTTTCATTTATTTTTGTATTGCTTTATAACAATGAATTTAAGGATTTAGTATGAGGATAGATAAATATTTATGGTGCATTCGCTACTATAAAACCCGCAATATTGCAACCGAAGCCTGCAAGAAAGGACATATAACTATAAACGGGCAGCAGGCAAAACCATCGCGTGAGGTATACCCTACCGATAAACTTACCGTAAGAAAAGACCAGATAAACTATAAGCTTACTGTTTTAGACATTCCGCCAAACCGTGTAGGGGCTAAACTTGTGGATATTTACCGTAAAGACGAAACTCCGGCAGAAGCGTTTGAACACCTGGAACTACTTAAACTGTCTAAAGATTATTACCGTGCTAAAGGTACCGGACGCCCTACTAAGAAAGACAGGCGCGACCTGGACGATTATGCCGATGATTTTGACGACAATTTCATTACCGGAGAGGATAGCGAAATATAGCTTTTAAAAGCTTCATTATACCCAAACACTTTTTATCTTTGAAGAACTAAAACAATACCCATGAAAAATATAATCCTTACACAACAGGAAATAGAACATAAAACAAAAAGAATTGCCTACCAGATATATGAAACCTTTGTAGATGAAAAGGAAATTGTTATTGCCGGAATTGCATCTAACGGTTATGTTTTTGCTGAAAAACTGGCTAAAATGGTAGACGAGATCTCTGACCTAAAGGTTACCCTGTGTGAGGTAAAAATAAATAAGCAAAACCCAATTGAGGAAGTAATCACCTCTATTCCTGCCGAAGAATATGCTAACAAAGCCCTTGTACTGGTAGATGATGTACTTAACAGCGGCACTACCCTTATATATGGCGTTAAGCATTTTCTTCATGTTCCGCTTAAAAAATTCAAAACCGCGGTACTTGTAGACCGCAACCACAAGCAATACCCCGTTAAAGCCGACTTTAAAGGGCTATCGCTTTCTACCTCACTACAGGAACATATACATGTAGTATTTAATGATAATGAAGAGTATGCCTATTTAAGCTAAGCTTAAAACAGGCTCATAATCTCATTAACTATATTCTCGGTTGTTTTACCATCTGTCAGGATTACATGTTTTGACTGATGGTAAAAATAACTACGATCAAACAAATGTTTGGCTACAAACTCCTCCTGCTCCTCTGGCGGTTGTTTATCAAACAACGGTCTTCCGCCACCGTCTGCCCTTAATCTCTTTAATAGTTCGGGTATACTAGCCTTTAAATATATCGACATAACATCGTCACGCTTTAAAAACTCATGGTTATTGGCATAACAGGGCGTTCCACCCCCTAAGGCAAGTATTAAACCTTTATCGTCGCTTAGAACGGCTTTAAGAGCTTCATGTTCCATTTTGCGAAATTTTATCTCTCCGTCCTCCGAAAATATATCGGAAACGCTTTTTTGAGCATTTTCTTCTATAATATCATCCAAATCCCTGTAGGGAATTCCCGATGCTTTTGATAATAACTGAGCAATTGTTGACTTTCCGGAGGCCATGTAGCCTGACAGCAAAATTTTTTTCATATAATAAATCCCTATAAATTAAGGCGTTAAATAAATTAATAAAAAAAAACTCAAATTTATGACATTTTCGCTTTGAATTATAAAGAATACATGCGTATATTTGCACCCGCATTCAGGGAATGAATAATGACTCGATAGCTCAGTTGGTAGAGCACAACACTTTTAATGTTGGGGTCCTGGGTTCGAGCCCCAGTCGGGTCACTAAGAAAGACCAAAATTATTTATCCCTGAAAGCAATGACTCGATAGCTCAGTTGGTAGAGCACAACACTTTTAATGTTGGGGTCCTGGGTTCGAGCCCCAGTCGGGTCACAAAAAAGTTAGGCGTTCTTTTATGCTTAACTTTTTTTTTTGCTTTATACCCAACGGCCATGTGGAGGAATTGGTAGACTCGCCATCTTGAGGGGGTGGTGCTGTAAGGCGTGCTGGTTCGAATCCAGTCATGGTCACAAACAACAAAAAGCCTGAGAATTTAGCTTCTCAGGCTTTTTGTTGTTTAATATACCTCCTTTTCAAATTCAAACTTATAATTATCAACATCTAATTAAACCTTTATCTAACTAACCCTGATTTACATACAACCTTCGGGGTTTTGCATACAAATTCCTAAATGTTAGTAGCTAATTTTGACCTATTAACATTTAACAGTATGAAAATGAAGAAAATAAATTTAGGAAGCGAAGGTCTAACTGTACCTAATATAGGCTTAGGCTGTATGGGTATGACAGGTTTTGAAGACGGAAACATGTATGGAGAGGCTAATGAGCAGGAAGCTATTGCCACTATTCACAGATCGCTTGAGCTTGGTGGTAATTTTTTAGACACTGCCGATTTGTATGGACCTTTTAAAAACGAACAGTTAATTGCTAAAGCTATAAGCGGCAACAGGGATAAATACATTATCGCATCAAAATTTGGTTGGGAAATAGATGATAACAACAAAGTGACCTGGGCTATTAACGGTAAAAAAGAATATGTAAAAAAATCGGTAGAGCGTTCCCTTAAAAACCTAAATACAGATTATATTGATTTGTATTACATGCACCGACTTGACAAAAACACGCCTATAGAAGAAACTGTAGAGGCAATGAGCGAACTGGTGAAAGAAGGGAAAGTGGGTTATCTCGGGCTATCTGAAGTATCATCAGAAACTGTAAAAAGAGCCCATGCTGTTCACCCTATTACAGCAGTACAGAGTGAATATTCGTTATTTGAGCGTACAACAGAAGAACGCGGCATACTTAACACCTTAAACGAGCTTGGAATAGGGTTTGTTGCTTACTCACCATTAGGGCGTGGCTTTTTATCAGGACAGATAAGAAGTATTGATGACCTGCCGGAAAATGATTTTCGCCGTGCCATCCCCCGTTTTCAGGAAGCTTACTTTCACAAGAATATTGAATTAGTGAAAGCAATAGAAACAATGGCCGAAGAGAAAAACATTACCTCATCTCAGTTGGCATTGGCATGGATTATAAGTAAGGGGATTTTACCTATACCGGGTACTAAAAGAAGAAAATATTTAGAAGAAAATATAACAGCGACCGAAATTGAATTGAATGAGGCTGATTTACTAAAGCTTGAAAGTATAGTGCCACTGGGTACTGATACCGGAAATCCATACGACGAATTTAGTATGGGGCTTATTGACTAAAGTAAGCATAGCGGTTGCATCTTTGAGAATACAACCGCTATGTTACACAATTAAAATATTTAAATTAGAGCTATGAATGCTATCAAATCTATATCAGAGTTTCACAGGCTACTCTCTTTACCCGAGCCGCGTCATCCGTTAGTAAGTGTGATTAACCTTGCAGAAAGTATTTTTTTGGAAGATGACATATGGAAAGGTTTTGTAAACCGGTTTTATTGTGTAGCCCTTAAAAGAGAGGCTAAGGGTAAAATACGATACGGTCAGTTACATTATGATTACGATAAAGGTGTTCTGAGCTTTACCGCTCCTAATCAGGTTCAATACCTGGATGTAAATACCGTAGAGTGCGGATTAGGTTACCTGCTTATTTTCCATCCTGATATTTTACTGGGCCATCCTTTAGTAAGTAAAATGAATAGCTACAACTTTTTCTCTTATGCTGTAAACGAAGCACTACACCTTTCTGCCGAAGAAGAGGAAGACCTTATTACTATATTAAAAAAGATTGATACAGAATGCCAGCATATTGATAAATACACTCAGGAAATAATCCTCTCGCAAATCGAATTGTTACTTAATTATTCCAACCGATTTTACGAAAGGCAGTTTATTACCCGTAAAAATCACAACAATCAACTGATTGCCAAATTTGAAAATCTCATTGATGAGTATTTTGACAGTAACACAAGCACACAACCAGAGCTGTTAACAGTACAACGCATAGCCGAACTAATGAACCTGTCTCCTAACTACCTTAGTGATTTACTGCGTATGCATACAGGACAAAATACCCAACAACATATACATCAAAAGTTAATTGAAAAGGCAAAGGAAAAACTATCGACCACAAATTTATCGGTAAGCGAAATTGCTTTTACATTAGGTTTTGAGCACGCACAATCGTTTAGTACACTCTTTAAAAAGAAAACCAGTTTATCTCCTGTTGAATTCAGGAAAACGTTTAACTGACAGTAAAGAATACCCATAACAAATTAACTAAACCCGTTTTGTAACGGGTTTTATTTTTTAATACCTTTCCTGTATTCTCCAAACATAGCAGGTTTCGGATTTTATAACCGCTCAATGATTAAGAAATTTGCAGTATAAGATTCAGAGAAATGGAAAAACAAGATCAACTTAATTACGAGAGGATTGCAAAAGCGATTGAGTACATAAAGAAAAACTTCAAATCGCAGCCCAGTCTGGATGAAATTGCAGATAAGGTACATATCAGTCAGTCGCATTTTCAAAAAATGTTTACTAACTGGGCTGGTACAAGCCCTAAAAAATTCCTTCAGTTTATAAGTATTGAGTATGCAAAAAAAATACTCAAAGAAGAAAAGGCTACTTTGTTTGATACTGCTCACGAAACCGGACTTTCAAGCACCAGCAGACTGCATGACCTGTTTATAAACATAGAGGGAATGACACCTATGGAATATAAAAACGGTGGTAAAAACCTGCAAATAAACTACAGTTTTGCCGAGAGTCCGTTTGGTTCATTAATAGTCGCCTCCACTCCAAAAGGAATTTGTTATATGGCTTTTGAAAATAATGATGAAGTGGCATTAAAAAACCTGCATAATAAATTCCCTAACGCTGCATTTCAGCGTAAACTGGACTTAATGCAACAAAATGCATTGTTCATTTTCCAAAACGACTGGAGTAAACTAAACAAGATAAAACTGCATTTAAAAGGCACTGATTTTCAGTTAAAGGTTTGGGAAAGCCTGTTAAAGATTCCAATGGGAGGTCTTTCAACCTACGGCAGGCTGGCCGAAAGCATAGGCAACCCAAACGCATCGAGAGCTGTTGGGACAGCTATAGGCAGCAATCCTGTAGCTTACCTCATCCCGTGTCACAGGGTAATACATTCTACCGGAAACTTTGGGGAATACATGTGGGGAAGCACCCGTAAAACGGCTATTATTGGCTGGGAAGGCGCTAAGGTTGATTCGCAAATCTAAAAAGGTAAACCAATGCAGGATATCATTCAGAAAATAGAGAATATAGATTGGAAAACGATTACCGAAACAATGCACCAAAACGGTTATGCAATTATTCATAATTTACTTTCGGGAGAGCAATGCGAAACATTAAAAAACAATTACGATAATTCAAACCTGTATCGTAAAACGGTAACAATGGCCAGGTATCGCTTTGGCTTAGGCGAATACAAGTATTTTACTTATCCGTTACCCGATATTATTCAAACTGTAAGGACAAACATTTACCCTCACCTCGCTCCTATTGCCAACGCCTGGTTTAAAGCGTTGAAGATAGATGTATCTTTTCCGTCAAATCACGAAGAGCTGCTTAGGCAATGCCATGAAAACGGACAGGAAAAAGCCACCGTACTGATTTTAAAATACGGCAAAGGTGGTTTTAATACTTTGCATCAGGATTTATATGGTGATATATATTTCCCTATTCAGGTTGTTTTTATACTTGACGAACCCGATACCGACTTTACAGGCGGTGAGTTTGTGCTCACACAACAAATCCCGAGGGCTCAGTCTAAAGCCATAGTATTGAAACCCAAAAAAGGCGATGTATTGATTTTTACCACAAACTTTAAACCCGAAAAAGGCAGCAAGGGCTATTACAGGGTTAATATGAAACACGGCGTTAGCGAAGTAAAATCGGGTAACCGCCACAGCTTAGGGATTATTTTTCACGATGCTGTTAGCTAATCATGATACAACATATTGAAATATCTGATATATCTTTAAGGTCTAAAATTAAGAACGGAGAAATAAGCCTTGGAGGAAATAAAAAGCTTAAAATCTACGGACTTTTATCCTGCAAGTCAGGAAAACGGATGAAACAGCAAAACAGGGTTTTCTTCAGTTCTGAACAGGAGGCCAGAGAGAATCAGTTCCGTCCCTGTGGGCATTGCATGAAAACGGAATACAAAAAATGGAAAGATGGACTTATTTGACCAAACAACCGGTAAAGAAAAAAACTGGCTTCCGTATGAGGGTACAGTCAATTATTACGGTAGGATATTAAACCGGAAGCAAGCCGACTTTTATCTGAAAAAACTTTTGGAAACCATTGAATGGCGAAATGATGAAGCAGTAATTTTCGGGAAAAGGATAATAACCAAACGTAAGGTAGCCTGGTATGGAGAAAAGCCGTTTGAATACACTTACTCCAACACCACAAAACATGCTCTGCCATGGACAAAAGAGTTACAGGAACTAAAACTTTTGACGGAAAAGGAAACAGGCGAAACGTTTAACTCCTGCCTGCTTAACCTGTACCACGACGGAAATGAAGGCATGGCTTGGCATAGTGACGGTGAAACAGACCTAAAGAAAAACGGTGCAATAGGTTCGCTAAGTTTTGGTGCAGAAAGAAAATTTGCTTTTAAACACAAGGAAAGCAAAGAGAAAATAGACCTCTTTTTAAAACACGGTAGCTTATTGGTAATGAAAGATACCACACAAGAGCATTGGCTTCACCGGTTACCACCTACAAAAAAGATTACTACTCCACGGGTAAACCTAACCTTTAGAACTATTGAAGAGTAAAATATCTGATAGTAATACGATATTGGTCACAAAATATGAAAACCTTGTACATTGATTTGTACAAGGTTTTTTTTATTGCATTTACGTGTATTCCGCAATAAAAAAATTGGCAATAAATTCGTGTTATATTTTTTATTAAATTAGTATACATGTAGTTAGCCTCTACAATCCAACCTTAATTTTAACTAAAAAACCAACCCATGAAAAAACTTTTATTCTACCTGTTGCTTTGTTTTACCTGTTTCAATATTCAGGCTCAAAACAAAAGTAAAAGTCAAAATCCAAACATACTTGTTATTATGTCTGACGATATGGGTTGGCAAAACCTCAGTATTTATGGTTTAGGTACAATGGGATATACCACGCCTAATATAGACCGTATAGGCCGCGAGGGTATTGTATTTACCGATCATTATGCACAGCCATCGTGTACAGCCGGCAGGGCATCTTTTATAACGGGTCAGTATCCTATAAGAAGCGGAATGACAACCGTAGGACGTCCGGGCGATGAACTGGGTCTGCAAAAAGAATCCCCTACACTGGCAGAAGTCCTTAAAACACAGGGGTATGTTTGCGGACAGTTTGGAAAAAACCACTTGGGCGACCATAATGAAAATCTCCCTACAGTACATGGTTTTGACGAATTTTACGGAAACCTGTACCATCAAAACGTATCGGAAGAATTAGAGAACAATGACTACCCTACCGATCCTGAGTATAGAAAAAACTGGGGACCACGTGGTGTTATTCATTCTTTCGCTTCAACAAAAGATGATGGCGCTACCGATAAGCGTTTTGGCAGAATAGGAAAACAAACAGTCGAAGACGTTGGGCCACTTACTTTGGAGTGGATGAAAACAATTGACAAGGATTTCTTTGGCAGAGCACAGCAATTCATGAAAGATGCCAGTGACGATAACAAACCTTTCTTTGTTTGGTTAAACCCTGTAAGGATGCACATGCACACACATCTTTCTAATGAGTCACGATACTTAGCCCGCGAATATACATCTGGCGACGATATGTATGGTAGTGGAGTTATGGAACACGACCAGATGGTTGGTGAACTTCTTGACTATATGGAAAAAAATGGCTTACTTGAAAATACAATTGTTATTTATACAACAGATAACGGACCTGAACAGGAAGCCATGTTCCATTCGGGCGTTACACCTTTCAGGGGTGATAAAATGACTACTTACGAAGGTGGCCTTAGAGTACCAACACTGGTAATGTGGCCCGGACACATAAAACCGGGACAATACTTAAACGGTATTCAAACACACATGGACTTGTTTACATCATTAGCTGCTGCTGCCGGAGTTAAAGATGTACGCAAAAAAATTATCAATGAGAAAAAACAATATATAGATGGCGTTAATAATCTTGACTACTGGTTAGGAGAAACTAAAAAAAGTTATCGAAACAATTTCCTGTATTTCTATGAATCTAACCTAATGGCTATTCGCATGGGGAACTGGAAAGTAAATTTCCAGACAACCGAAAATTATTATGGTGCTTACACCAAACTTAAATTCCCGTTAATGTTTAACCTCAGGATGGATCCGTTTGAAAGATATGAGAATACCGATGCTCAAACATGGGCTATACAGTCAAAACAGTTTGTAAACGACTTTATAATGATGAACCTTAATGATTTTAAAAATTCGATGGTCGATTATCCTCCCGTACAACGAGCCAAATCAATTGACTTTAGCGGAATGCTGGACAAAATAATGACCGACGTAAACAGTAGCGGTCATTAATTTCGTAAATCTGTTTTCTTGATACATAAAAACCGCTATTAAGCGGTTTTTGTTTTTAATACTTATAAGTACATTGCGCCTTTAAACTAAGTAATACCTGCACTTAAATAAGCATCAAGCGGGAGTATACACACTATAAACAACACTTGTGTTGAACCTAAAACAGACCTTGTATATAAATACCGGAACATTGAAGAAGGACAAATTTTAATGTTACCTCAAGAAGTAAAAAAACCATGAACAACGACACTTTTTATTGTAAATTCATAGCACCGGAAGAATCGCTAGCCGACTTTGTAGAAAGTATAGGTGTGTTTCATAATCCGGCAAATGAACCAAGAGAAGTTGTTGTATTACCCGACGGACGCATTGACCTGTTTTTTTCCCGATCGGCTACCGAGCCTTTTCATGTAACACTCATGGGGCTGGAAACCGAACCCGAACAACGAAGTGTTACTCCACAAACCTTAAACTTTGCGATTAGCTTTAAACCTCTGGCGGTAGAATATATTTTACAGACTTCCATAGCCGATTTTCTAAACAGTGCCCAAAACTACCCTAACGACTTTTGGGGCTTTAATGATAACGACCTCAACGATTTTGATGCCTTTTACAAAAAGATTTCCGATAAAGTAAAAACACTTATCCCGAAAGAGATTGACGAAAGAAAACGTAAACTGTTTATCCTTATCTACGAATCTAAAGGGGAAATGACCGTGCAGGAACTATCTCAAAGCGTATCATGGAGCAGGAGGCAAATTAACCGTTACTTTAACCAATATCTTGGTCTTTCCCTAAAACCCTATTGCAATATACTCCGCTTTAGGAAATCACTGGAAGATGTTGCCAAATGAAAACTGGGAAGCACAACCTAACCTTACCCTGCTTGGCGATGCAGCACATGTAATGCCACCGTTTGCAGGAGAAGGCGTTAATATGGCAATGAAAGATGCTTTGGAGCTTAGCGAATACCTAACCTCAACCGAGTATGCTACTGTACATGAAGCTATAGAAGCCTACGAGAATGGTATGCGCAAAAGAGCATCTGTTATAGCGAAGGAGTCGCTTGATAACGGAGAACGTATGCACTGTAAAGATGCTGCTAATGCAATGGTACAGATGTTTATTGAAATGGAATAAAAAAAGCCAGTCTTTCAACTGGCTTTTTTACAATAACTAGTAAACAATATAATTACGCTAAATCAAATCTGTCTGCATTCATAATTTTATTCCAGGCAGCCACAAAGTCGTTTACAAACTTGTCTTTGGCATCGGCACTGGCATATACCTCAGCAACCGCCCTTAGTTCTGAATTCGAACCAAAAACAAGGTCGGCTCGCGTACCTACCCATTTAGCCTTACCTGTATTACGGTCGCTACCTACATAGGTTTCCCTTTCGTCTGACGTAGCTTTCCATTCAGTATTCATATCCAGCAGGTTCACAAAGAAATCGTTTGTTAACTGCCCCGGCCTATCGGTAAACACACCATAGTTCGATCCGTCAAAATTAGTATTAAGTACACGCATACCTCCTAAAAGCACTGTAAGTTCGGGTGCTGTTAGGGTAAGCAGTTGTGCCCTGTCTATTAAAAGCTCTTCGGTAGATACCTGTGATTTTCCCTTGCGGTAGTTACGGAAACCATCGGCAAACGGTTCAAGGTAACCAAACTGTTCAACATCGGTTTGTTCCTGTGAGGCATCCATACGCCCTGCTGCAAACGGCACGGTAACGTTATGCCCTGCATCTCTGGAAGCTTTTTCAACTCCGGCAGCCCCTGCAATAACAATAAGGTCGGCCAGCGATACTTTTTTACCTCCGCCCTGAGCGGCATTAAAGCTGTTTTGAATATCTTCCAGTTTACCCAGTACTTTTTGTAACTGTACAGGGTTATTTACCAACCAGTCTTTTTGTGGCGCTAAACGGATACGTGCACCGTTTGCTCCTCCTCTTTTGTCTGATCCGCGGAAGGTTGAGGCAGAAGCCCATGCTGTAGATACAAGTTCTGAAACGCTTAATCCCGACTCCAGTACTTTTGCCTTTAGTGCAGCCACATCACTGTCGTTTACCAGTTCGTGGTTAACTTCAGGGATTGGGTCCTGCCATAGCAGTTCTTCCTGTGGCACTTCCGGACCAAGGTAACGGGATTTAGGCCCCATATCACGATGTGTTAGTTTGTACCATGCTCTTGCAAAAGCATCGGCAAACTCATCTGGGTTTTCATAAAAGCGTCTTGATATTCTTTCATATTCCGGGTCAAATTTCAGGGAAAGATCGGTAGTAAGCATTGTAGGCCTGTGTTTTTTACTTCCGTCAAAAGCATCTGGTATTATATTATCGGCATTTTTAGCCACCCATTGGTGTGCCCCTGCCGGACTCTTAGTCAGTTCCCATTCGTAACCAAACAGGTTTTCAAAAAAGTTGTTACTCCACTGTGTAGGCGTTTTGGTCCAGGTCACTTCCAGTCCGCTTGTAATGGCATCACCACCTTTACCTGTACCGAAGCTATTCACCCAGCCCAATCCCTGTAACTCAAGGTCGGCTCCTTCCGGTTCAACCCCTACATGATCGGCAGATGCGGCACCGTGTGTTTTACCAAAGGTATGCCCTCCGGCAATAAGCACTACCGTTTCCTCGTCATTCATTGCCATACGTCCAAAAGTATCACGAATATCCTGTATTGCTGCTACAGGGTCAGGGTTACCGTCTGGCCCTTCAGGGTTTACATATATAAGTCCCATTTGCACAGCTGCAAGAGGGTTTTCAAGGTCGCGGGTATGTTTGTCACCATCGGCATCGTCGTCAGATACTGTTACACCATGTCCTTCCACTACACCTTCAGAACCATGCCCGTAACGAATATCTCCGCCCAGCCAGGTTGTTTCACTACCCCAGTATACATCTTCTTCCGGTTCCCATACGTCTTCACGACCTCCAGCAAAACCGAATGTTTTAAAGCCCATAGACTCTAAAGCCACGTTACCGGTAAGTATCATTAAATCGGCCCACGATATTTTTTTACCATATTTCTGCTTGATAGGCCAAAGCAGTCTTCGTGCCTTATCAAGGCTAACGTTATCAGGCCAGCTGTTAAGCGGGGCAAAACGCTGTTGCCCGGCACCTGCACCACCACGACCATCACCTACACGATACGTCCCGGCACTGTGCCATGCCATACGGATGAATAGTGGACCGTAGTGTCCAAAATCGGCAGGCCACCAGTCTTGAGAATCAGTCATCAGTGCATGTAAATCCCTTTTTACTTCATCAAGATCAAGACTGTTAAAAGCTTCGGCATAGTTAAAGTCCTTATCCATAGGGTCAGACAGTGATGAGTTTTGTCGCAGCACACTTACTTTAAGCCTTTTAGGCCACCAGTCGTTATTTTGGGTTCCCCCTCCGGCAACATTGCTTTTCATACTGCCGTTATGAAACGGACATTTACTGATATCGTTTTCTTTTCCCATAATTTAATACTTTATGATTGGTTAATATTTTGTTCATTTTTTTGTTGTTACTCAACCATATAAAGTTATGATTTTAAGAGAGATAATCAAAGGAGTTTAAAATCAATTAATTCTATATTGACATAATTAAAACCTATCTCATATTGCTTTTTGATTAATTAATCTATAAAAACGTTTAGCCTGGAAACACACCTGTATTTATATAGATTGAGTATTTCTCCTTCCAAAAAAACAGGTAATTATACGTATAGGTAGTTTTTCATTTATTGATAATTTTGAAAATCACCAATAAATAAATTATTAACAATGAAACAATTAACCTATCCAATTGCAGTACTACTGGTACTGCTAACCTGCATTGTATCGTGCAACAAAAAAACGACAGAAAAAGATTCTGCTAATCAGGCAATCATTTATTATGGCGGAGACATCCTTACCATGGAGGGCGACGCACCGGTATATGCCGAAGCTATTGTAGCCCAAAACGGAAAAATTGTTTTTGTGGGAACAAAACAGGAAGCTCTTGACAAATACAAAGAAAACGGTACCGAGGTAGATTTAAAAGGTAATACCCTACTACCGGCATTTCTTGACGGACACGGGCATTTTTTTGGTGTTGGCTTTACTTCACTAACTGCCAATATACTTCCTGACCCAGATGGACCCGGGAAAAATTTTGACAGTATAATAAATACTCTCAATAAATATAAGGACACCGAAAACGGAAAATATGTTGTAAATAAACTGGGATGGATAATCGGAAACGGCTATGACGATTCACAACTGGAAGAAAAAACACACCCTACCGCAAGTGACTTGGATAAGGTAAGTACAGATATTCCGGTTATGATTATGCATCAATCAGGACATTTAGGAGTTTTAAACTCAAAAGGACTGGAGCTTATGGGCTACACTAAAGAACATAATGACTATGGCCAGGGAGGTAAAATATGGATTGATGACGAAGGAAACCCTACCGGGTTACTTGAAGAGGGTGCTATTTTTAGTGTAATAGGACCTTTAATGGGTAAAATGGACGATGACATGTCTACCAAATGTATAGAAAAAGGACAGGAAGAATATGCCAAAAAGGGATACCTTACCGCTCAGGACGGGAGAACAACAACACCTCAATTAGCGGCATTAAAGAAAGGGGCCGAAAATAAACAATACTATCTGGACATAGTATCTTATCCTGATATTACACAAGGCTTAGACAGTACCAGCATGGACTCTTATTATACACATGATCATACCTATAAAAACCGTTTTAGAATTGGGGGTGCAAAACTTACCCTCGATGGGTCTCCACAGGGAAGAACAGCATGGCTAACGCAATGTTACCACACCAATCCAACCGGGATACAGGGCTGTTATAAAGGCTATGAAATAATAGATAATGATAAAGCTACAGAATATGTTAAAGAAGCCTATAAAAACAAATGGCAGTTGCTTTGCCACACCAATGGCGATGCAGCGATAGACCAATATCTAAATGCTATTGATGAAGCTCAAAAAACACTTAACTACGACGACCACAGAACCGTAATGATACACGGGCAAAACCTTAGAAAAGACCAAATACCGGAACTGGTTCGCCTTAATATAATGCCATCACTATTCCCTATGCATACCTATTACTGGGGTGACTGGCATGTACAGGCTATTTTTGGTCCTAAAAGAGGAAATTATATTTCTCCCTGCAGGGATGTTATTGATGCCGGTTTAAAAATAACCTCACACCATGATGCCCCTGTTACATTCCCTAACTCCATGAGGGTACTGGATGCAACCGTTAACAGAATTTCCAGAAATAAAAATATTATTGGTGCTGACCAGAGAATATCACCTTACGAAGGTCTTAAAACATTAACCGACTGGGCTGCTTACCAATATTTTGAAGAAGACAGTAAAGGCACTCTTACTGTAGGTAAACTGGCCGACTTTGTTATTCTTGATCAAAACCCTGTAACTATAGATACTCTCACAAATATCTATAAAATAAAAATTTTAGAATCGATTAAGGAAGGGAAAACCGTTTACAAAAACACAGATAGTAAATAAGCTGATTTTTAATCATATACTTAAAGTCCGTCACTAAATTATGTGGCGGACTTTTTTTATTATTTATGTTAAGATAGGTGTTTTTACGCAGTGTAAAAAAACAGGTAATTATACTCGCGGAAACCTTTACGGATAGCCATAACTTTGCTATACAAACCAACCAACTAATATTTAACGATGGAAAGCTTAAAGTACAATCAGGTTATCTTTAAGGCTTCCGGCAATTGCAGTAAAAACAGAGCAACACTGGAGGAACAACTGGCTTTTAATCCAAACGTACCCGACAATTGCGGTTGTCTTAGTCTTGAGTTTCGGGCATGGAGGCACAGCACCCCTTTTAACCCTTACAAAAGCATAGAGCCGGACTTTTTTGCCCTATCACGATTTACTACAAACGGGGCATCGTTAAGTATCTATTTAAAAAAGTTGCAGGAATGGCACAATGCCACACCAAACCACTACCCTGTACTTATTAACCTTGACATTAACAGCCTTAACGGCATTGACGCAAACTTTCATGATGAAATAGATACCTACCTTACATGTTATTTTGGAAAGGATCTTATTTTTAAACCGGGACAACTTATAAAAAACAGTAGCCTTAGCCTTGCCGAAAATATAAAAAATAACGGATGGCCTACGTTAGCCCAAATGCAGGGAAAATTTATATTTTGCCTTACGGGGAATTCCGATCGTAAAAACAAATATGCCAATACCGATATTGAAAACCGATACTGTTTTAGCGAAGGGGTAATCTCTACACTAAAAGAAATTCCGGAGAAAGGAAATATTGTTTTTTTCAGCACCATATATTCACAATACCAGCCTTATAAGGAACTATTCAAAAAAAAACTGGGCTATTATCATGATGCTAATTATATAACCCGTCTGTATAATGTAAACAGTAGTGATGCCTGGGAGTATGCTATTACTCATAACTTTAGTGTTATTACTACCGACAGGTTAAACGCATCAGGCGATGCTGAGATATCTCCACTTGTGCCTATAAGGCGAAAAGCCATAACCGTAAAGGGGTATTTAAAAAATAAAGCCAATAACGAATACAGAACCAACAAAGCCAGTAAAATGTGCCGTACGTTTAAAAATGACGTTTGCACTTTTATTTTTGAAAAGCACGGAAAAGGCTTTGCCCTTAAAAACGAGGAAACTCAGGAATACCTAAACAGTAACATGAATTACATTCCGCTTGCCGGATATACAGAAGATGAACTGTGGGTAGCCATAAGAGCCGAAGGCGAGGAAAACGGCTATTATTTTAAAAATATAAAAAACAGTAAGTACCTAACTAAAAAGGCTTCAAGACTATCGGACTCACAAGGTGATACCGAAATTTTCCTAACCGGTACTGCATTAGAATAATACCGATACAAAAGCTATTTCGTCGTGTTTATTTACCCTTAAACGAAAACATAGCAGTTTATTTTTCAATCAATTAGGCACTACATTATATTTGCAGCAACCTTACAAAACCAGACAATGGCATCCAACTTGCAAATATATTTTATTCAAATTACAGGGATTATATCCCTGTTTTTTTTGCACTCTTGCAAACCCGCTACAAACGATAACGACAGTAATAGTGTTGGGGCAGAAAAAAGCACTCAAGAATCGCCTACTGATACTATGGGAATAGTAAAACCTACCCTTGATAATCCAAGCAGCAAAAATTATTCTGCACTTACTACAAGTAAAGAATCGGCCGAGAAAATTAAAACATTCTTACATCAAAAATACCTGGAAGATTTTGACATACTAAGACCTACCGACAGGAAATTCAGTTTCTTTCAAACCGACTTTAACAACGACGGAAAAGACGATTATTTTATACACTTATACGGAAGTTATTTTTGTAATGCAGAAGGATGTACTTACCTGCTTTTAGATAATAACCTTAATGAGGTAGCTGTTTTTAACAACCTCTATTCCCCTATTTACAGAAGTGACAAAACCACAAACGGCTGGAATGATATAATTCTTTTCTCTCCCGATATTTTAAAGGATGAGCACCAATACATAAATATCACCTATAAAAACGGTAAATACAATTACAATACAAAAGAAGCTAAAAAGCTAGATGCCATTCCGTCTCAAAACTGTATCGTAATGTGGAACAATGAAGTAAACGCTAAAGAGTTTTCCTTTTAAACATCATTAACTTTATCCATACATAATGAAAAAAGCCCCGTTGGTTATCGGGGCTTTTTTATCTCTAAAACTTGCGTTAATAGATTGATCGATTGGTTTGTTGTGGTACAAAGATGAGATTCCCCCTACAATTTTACAATACAGGAAAACACTGAATTTTATTACGGAAAATACGTAACCTGAATTTTAGGCATAAAAAAACCCGCTTTGTCCCCAAAGCAGGTTATAATAGAACAAACATTGCATAACCCGTCGTAGGTCGGTTTACGGGCACAAAAGTCGAATACTCAAAAACGTTTTACAATACAGGAAAACACTAAATCTAAGTAAGTAAAATACGTAACCTTGTTAACATTTGTAATTATATTAAAATTATTTTTACTAATTTTGTTTAATCATTTTAAAAAAACAATGAACACAATTAAAAACGTATTCAATATTAAGGACTTGGAAAACCTTTCGGGCATCAAGGCCCATACCATCCGTATTTGGGAAAAAAGGTATAATATCCTTGAGCCTATGCGTACCGATACCAACATACGTTTTTATGATATTAAAAATTTACAGAAGTTACTCAATATAACCACGTTACACAACTTTGGCTATAAGATATCAGCCATATCAAAAATGCCGCCCGAAAAGCTACCTGTACTGGTTAAAGAGATCTTATCAAAAAACAATCTGACCGATCATGTACTGAATAACTTTAAGCTGTCTATGATGAATTTTGATCAGGCATTGTTTCTCAACACCTACAATTCCCTGCTACAGGAAAAATCATTTAGAGAGATATTCCACGAATTCTTTATACCGCTGCTTAGCGAAATAGGCTACCTGTGGCAAACCAATACTATCACCCCTGCACACGAACATTTTATAAGTTATTTAATTAAACAAAAACTCGCCTCTAACACCGAGAAAATACAAATAACTCCTCCTACAAAAACCGACAGGACTTACGTTTTATACCTGCCGCAAAACGAAATACACGAACTTGGGCTTATGTTCCTTAACTATGAACTGGTATTAAATGGCTATAAAACCGTATATTTAGGAGAAAGTGTACAATTAGATAACTTAAGGGATGTAAAAACCTATTTTAACAAAATTACGTTTATAACCTATAGTACTATTGCGCCAGACAATAACGAGATAATTAATTACGTAAACAACCTTAAACAACAGGTAGTAAACGATACAGATACCAGGCTATACATTTTTGGCAGGAACGGAAAATTCCTAGATCAGGATACCTTAAACAACAATATTAAGGTGTTTAACAGCATAGCTCAATTTACCGACAGCATATAATTTAATAAAAGATTGTTTTGTTGTTGTTTAATCTTTTTCTATTTTTATTAAACAAATGAATACTACCATAAACATAATCGGATCAGGATTTTCCTCTTTGGCAGCCGCCTCCTATTTAGCCCGCACAGGCTGTAATGTTACTGTATACGAAAAAAACAGTATTATAGGCGGAAGAGCACGTCAGTTAAAAAAAGACGGATTCACTTTTGATATGGGACCTACATGGTATTGGATGCCCGATGTTTTTGAACGTTTTTTTGAAGATTTCGGGAAACGCCCTAAAGATTATTATGAGTTAAAAAAGTTATCACCTGCTTATAGTGTGTGCTTTGGCATGAACGATTTTATAACGATAGGTGATAATCTTGACGAGATATGCCGTGTGTTTGATAAAACAGAACCCGGTAGCAGCAGTAAACTGCGCAAATTTATAGCCGAAGCAAAAAGCAATTATGATATTGCCATAAAAGATTTAGTATACCGCCCGGGTTTATCCCCACTTGAGCTGGTTACCCCACAAACCATCGCGAAGCTCGGGCAATTTTTCGGCAACATCTCAAAAGATATACGTAAGGAATTCAAAAACAAAAAACTGGTACAAATACTGGAATTCCCAGTACTTTTTCTTGGTGCTAAACCAAGCGACACCCCTTCGTTTTACAGTTTTATGAACTATGCCGATTTTGGACTTGGCACATGGTACCCTAAAGGCGGAATGTTTAGCGTGGTGGAAGCCATGCAGCAACTGGCTGCCGAACAGGGTGTGAAATTTGTTACCAACGCCAACGTGGAAAAAATTGAAGTAGATGAAGACGGACGTGCCACACACATAATTGTAAACGGAGAAAGGATAGCCGGAGATATTACATTAAGCGGCGCTGATTACCATCATACCGAAACACTTTTAGATAAAAAACACAGGCAATACAGTGAGGGTTACTGGAAAAGGAAAACCTTCGCCCCCTCTTCCCTACTGTTTTATGTTGGTTTCAACAAGCCTGTGGAAAATGTAGAACATCACACTCTGTTTTTTGACACAGAATTTGATCAACATGCTTCTGATATTTATGACATACCAAAATGGCCTGAAAAACCCTTGTTTTATGCCAGTTTTTCGGCAAAAACCGACAGTGATGCTGCCCCACAGGGAATGGAAGCCGGAACTTTTTTAATTCCGCTTGCCCCCGGGCTAGATGACACTCCTGAGTTAAGAGAACAATATTTTGAAAAAATAATGACAAGGCTTGAACAACTTACACAACAAAGCCTTAAAGACAGTATACTTTTTAAAGAGTCGTTTTGTGTAAACGATTTTGTGAACGATTATAATTCCTACAAAGGAAACGCATATGGCCTTGCCAATACCCTGTTGCAAACCGCCTTTTTAAGGCCGGGGCTTAAAAGCAACAAAGTAAAAAACCTGTTTTTTACGGGACAGCTTACCGTTCCCGGACCGGGTGTTCCCCCTGCATTAATATCGGGGAAACTGGTAGCGGGACTCATAGAAAAACAATTATACAAACAATCCAAACAAACTTTTACCAAACGTTATGAAATCAATATTTGATAAAGTTTCCTTTGATTGCAGCAAGAATGTAACAAGGTCATACAGTACCTCGTTCTCCTCTGCCGTTAAAATGCTGTCACCCCGCATAAGACAGGATATTTATAATATTTATGGCTTTGTACGCTTTGCCGATGAAATTGTAGATACCTTTCACGACTACAATAAGGAAGAGCTTTTTGAGCTTTTTGAAAAAGACCTTAATAACGCCCTGCGTGATAAAATTAGCCTGAACCCTGTACTGAATTCTTTTCAGCATACGGCTAACCAGTACAATATACCTAAAGAACTGATTAATGCTTTTATGAAAAGTATGAAACAGGATTTGGTTAAAAAAGAGTATAGCTCACTTGCCGAATACAACGAATACATTTATGGATCTGCAGATGTGGTGGGATTGATGTGCCTCAAGGTTTTTGTGAATAATGATGATGCCCGATATGAAGAACTGAAAGGTCCGGCTATGCGATTAGGTTCGGCATTTCAAAAGGTAAACTTCTTAAGAGATATTAAAGCTGATACCGAAGAACTGGGCAGAAGTTATTTCCCTTCGCTAAACCTTACAGAAATTACAGACGATGTAAAACAACAGATAGTAGAGGAAATTGAAGCCGATCTAGCCGAAGGTTATAAAGGTATTTTAATGTTGCCCGTAGAAGCTAAGTTTGGTGTATATACTGCTTATGCCTACTACAAAAAACTGCTTAAAAAGCTAAAGGCTACTCCTTCTCCCGAAATTAAAACCCGAAGAATAAGAGTACCTAATTATCAAAAATTTGGCTTACTGGCACAGTGTTATTTAAATTATCGTTTTAACTTTATATAAAATTCAAAACCATGTTAGTTTATATACTGGTATTTATATTAACCTTTTGCATTATGGAGTTTATGGCGTGGTTTACTCATAAATACATTATGCATGGTTTTTTATGGAGTCTGCACAGGGATCATCACCGCAAAGATCACGACTCGTGGTTTGAGCGTAACGATGCCTTTTTTATATTTTATGCCTTAGTAAGCATTGGGTTCTTCCTTTTATGGAAATATCAAATACTGGATATCGGGCTTGCTATTGGGCTTGGTATACTAGCCTATGGTATAGCTTACTTTTTTGTCCACGATATTTTTATACACCAGCGATTTAAGTTTTTGCGCAATGCCAACAACCGTTATGCAAAAGCGGTAAGGAGAGCACATAAAATGCACCACAAACATTTAGGAAAAGAACACGGCGAATGTTTTGGTATGCTCATTGTTCCGTTTAAATATTTCAGGAAATAAAAAAATCCGCTGCAAGAGCGGATTTTTCGTTTTAAGAACTATTATTTATATCAAATTAACCTTAATTATTATTATTTACATTCATTGCATTAAGAGCCGGTTGCAACTGCGCTATATCCAATCCTGATTTTTGTATCAGCTGTACTACAGTAAACACATCACCTGGAGTCATATCGTCACCTAAAACCCTTATAAGCCCAAAACTGTCTCCGTTTTGATGTAGGTAAACCACAAACTCATCTATATCATCATTTTCACCAAGCATGCTTATACTGCCTCCGCTTTTACCCGAACCGAAACGTATAAGCTCCTCATAGCCTCCTGTTTTAAGCAGTCCTTTTACATTTTTAGCTTCGGCTGTATACAGTTGGTCGTTCTCATTCCCGCTTTTAAAAATCAGGATATTGAGTTTTTTAACTGCATCGAGCGCTTTTGTCTCCTTTTGTGATAAATCAAATTTATCCCCTTTTATAATACTGGTCCCTAAATCAAAGGCAAGGAAATCCTGAGACTCTGATTTTTCAACAAAGTATTTTTGTAATGACGGACCCGAATCGCAAGACACTAAGCTTAGCATAAGGGCAAGCATGATCCCGAAAAGATAATGAATGGTTTTCATGATTTTTATTTTTTACCTGAAGCTTTTTTTAGTTTATCACCTCCCGGTATCTTCATATAATCGGTAAGGAAAGATATTTCCTTAAGATCAAAAGTACCTGTAAGCGACATTAAAACGGTATCATCACCTTCTCCGCCGTTGATAAACATAAGCAGTTCTTTAACTTCAGATGCTGTTGCTCCGGTTTTTACATAAATCTTAATGGTTTGCCCGCCTTCGCTAATACGCATTAGTTCTTCTAACGGATATTTTTTAAGGTAAGCATCCACTGTTTTTTTCATTTCTCCTTTGAACTTAGCATTTTCGGTAGTGAATACCTTTAGGTTATCCAGTCTTTTTATAAGACTGAAAAGCTGTTTGGTATTCGGATCACTTGAGTCGGCTTTCACCTCACTCATAAGTTCAAACATTTTTTTATTAACCAATATAGATACTATCTCATCTTCATCCTCAAACTTGTCAAACATTGACTGTGCGAAGAACAAAGTAGGCATTAGCACTAATACAAAGGTTATAATCAGCTTTTTCATTTTGTGGTAATATATTAAGTTTATGGTACTTTATTACAATTTTACTTTGCCGGTAAAGGTAACAACTAATGTCTCATCACCATCACCGCCGTCAACAAATACGAGTACTTCATCTAAAGTATCTGAAGATGTTTGTTTAGCATACACTTTTACTTCCTCGCCGTCGTCTTTTACGCTTATCAGCGTTTTCATGTTATTATCCCTAAGATAATCTTTTACCGCAGCTTTAAGTTGTTTTTTATACTTTTTCACTTCGGTACTGTATACTTTCAGGTTATCAAGCCCTTCGGTAAATTTAGTTACCAGATCCTGTTCATCCTTACCTACTTTCATTTCTCCGGCAAGGTCTATCATACTTTTATCAACAACAATAACATCTATACCGTCTACGTCGTCAAATTTATCAAATGCTCCCTGTGCATAAAACAACACCGGTACCAGCATTACTACTAAGGTTACTATAAGCTTTTTCATTTTTTACTTTTTAAAGATTGTTTTTCTTGATGATTCATACTCTTCGAGATACCCTATAGTGCTTGCCCCTTTATTTACATTTTGCGACAGTAAGTTTAATGCCTTTTGTGTTTCCCTTAAAGCCACTTCGGGATCATCAAAGGTACCAAGGTCATTATCATTAGGCTGCCTGTCAATAAAGGTAAACACCCCAAATAAAATCACCACGCTTGCAGCAACCGATAGCCATGCAACATTTCGTTTTCTGGTTTTTAATGGTATCGTTTTTTCAAAGCGCTGGTTTTTCTCATGGGCAAAATACCCAAACATTGACCTGTATTGCTCCAGATGAGGCGCCACATCGTGTGAAGAAAAGTACATCTTAAGCTGGTTTTCTTCAGCAATACTGGTTTCTGCGTCAAAGTATTTATCTATAAGTATTTCAATTTCTCTTAATTCCATAATTGTGCATTTTTGTTAATTCGTCCCTCAGTGCTTTCCTGGCACGGGATAAGGCTACCCTCACTGCTGTTTCGTTCATTTCCATTATTTTGGCAATCTCTTCAAATTCGTATTGCTCTACATCCCGCATTTGCAAAATAAGCCGCTGCTGCTCGGGGAGCGTATTCATTATTTTTTCTGCCCACTGCCAGGTATCACGGTCTTCGGTTTGCTTTTGCAGTCCCGGTTCACGATCACTGTAGTTGGAGTGTACTAACCGAAGCTCGGTAGCCCTTTTAGACTTTAACTGATCCAGGCAGTAGTTTTTTGTTATGGTCATGGCCAGGGCTTCCACACTCGAATAGTTATCCAACTTAGCCTTGTTTTTCCATAATCTTACCAAAACTTCCTGAGTGGCATCTTCGGCTTCTTCGTTACTAACTAACAGCCGTTTTGCCAGCCTGAAAACACGGTCTTTAAAAGGAGTAATAATATTTACGAACTCCGTTTGATTCATAATAATTTGCTATCGTTGTTTGCGGTTTTATAATAGGAAGACGAATACCCCTGTTTTTTGTTACAAATAATATTAAAAATATTAAATTTACGTTTTATACTTAAAACTGCTATACATGAAAAAGATAAGTATTGCCATTTGCTTACTGCTCATTTCTGCTTTTGCCCTGCAAAGCTGTGAAGATATGGACGATAATGCCGTTCCGGTAAACGATTTTATATGGAAAGGACTTAACCTGTATTATTTGTGGCAACCGGAAATTCCAAACCTTGCAGACAACAGATTTGGTAACCAGGGAGAACTAAATGCCTTTTTACAAAGCTACTCCAGTCCCGAAGCCCTTTTTAACAGCCTTTTGTATGTAGACCCTACAAACCCTGCAAAAAGTGATAGGTTTAGTGTTTTGGTTTCCGACTATAACGTACTGGAGGCTACCCTACAGGGTGTAGCTAAAAGTAACGGTGTGGAATTTGGACTTGTGTATACCGATGCTTCACAAACCAGCATATTTGGATATGTGCGTTATATATTACCCGATAGTGATGCCTCTACTAAAGATATTCAGCGTGGTGATATATTTTATGCTGTAAACGGAACTCCGCTTACACCTTCTAACTATAGAGGGCTTTTAGCTGCCGACACTTATACTCTAAACCTTGCCGATTATAATGATGGAACTATTACCCCAAACGGTGAAGAGGTTAGCCTTACCAAGTTTCAATATGGTGAAGACCCGGTTTATTTTGCCGATGTGGTATATAACGAGGGAGGAAAAACTATTGGTTACCTTATGTACAATGGTTTTTTTAGCAGCTATGACAACGAGCTGAACACTGCTTTTGGTAATCTTGCCGCACAGGGGGTTAACGAACTAGTACTTGACCTGCGTTATAACGGAGGCGGATCTGTACGTACAGCGACCTATCTTGCCAGTATGATTACAGGGCAGTTTGAGGGACAGCTACTGGCTAAAGAACAATGGAACCCTAAACTACAGGATTACTTTGAAAACAATAACCCAAATGCACTGGTAAATAATTTTGCAGGAGCATTAAACGACGGAACAGGCATTAATCACCTTAACCTTAATAAAGTATATATACTTACAACAGGTAGTACGGCTTCTGCCAGCGAACTGGTAATTAACTGCCTTAAACCCTATATTGATGTGGTGCAGATAGGTACTACTACCATTGGTAAAAATGCAGGATCGGTTACATTATATGATTCTGCTGATTTTTCTAAAAATGATGTAGACCCAAGCCATCGCTATGCTATGCAGCCACTGGTACTTAAAATAGTAAACAAAAATAACTTTGGCGACTATGAAGAAGGCATTAACCCTGATATTGAAATGCCTGAAGATTATGATAACCTTGGCCAAATAGGAAACCCAAGTGAGCCTTTACTGGCAACTGCAATTGGCCAGATTACAGCAAACGGAAGAATGATGCCGCAACAGCCTTCAAGGGAACATAAAATATTTAAAACATCTAAAACCATGCAGCCATTTGGCGATGAAATGTATATTGAAGAGGTACCGCAAAATTTAGGTCATCTTATAAAAGAGTTACCATAATAAAATTCGAAAGGCTTCCCTAGGGAAGCCTTTCTTTTAAACATAAACAAAATTACTTTATTTTTAGCTAGTAATTTAATTGTTAAAGTAGAAACTGTTTGGTCCAACTCCTACTACGTGTGTGTTTACTAATGTACCATCGGTACTGTAAATATAAATCTCGCTGTCTGAAGCAAAATCACCGCCATCAGCAATGTATACCTTACCTTCACTTACATTAAACCCATACATTGCACCATATTGAGAATCTGACTCATAGCTAAATAAAGCTTCTGTAGGTAATGTATTTGAGTTCAAAGGTAAGCTATAAACGCTGGTTCCAACAGTATAGTATATAGAATTATCAGAAATTGTAAGATTTTTTGCACCAGACATCTCAGCAGTAAGCTCAATAGTACCGCTAACGGTATTGTTTGCAAGGTTTATTCTGCTTATTTGAGTATCACCCATTACATATAAAGCGCCATCTTCTTCATCAAATGAATTTGGAGAATCACCAAGTTCAATAACTGCCTCAACAGTATTGTTTGCCGGGTTGAATACAGTTACCGATGTTCCGCTACCGTAGTATCCGTTAGCAATGTAAAGCTTACCGTTTTCTGTAAGTACCCTTTCAGCATAGTTATTAAGTTCTACTGTAGATGTAGTAAAGCTTGTAAGATCAATCACTGTTAGGAAATCATCCGGATCTGTATAATCAGATGTGTTAGTGATATAAGCTTTACCGTTAATAACCGCACCATAACGAGGGTTACTGAAACCTGTTTCGATACTTGCAACAAACTCAAAAGTATTTCTGTTTACTACAGTTACTTTATTTGCCTGACCAGAGATGATAAATGCATAATCATCACTAAAAAACATTGACTGCAGGTAAGTACCTATAGCAGGAGCATCAGGGTTTACAGCAGTAAATATATCCTGTTCTACAGTACCGTCGTTACCAATAAAAGAAACAGTACCTGTAGACGGGTTGCTGTTACCTTCGTTTAGTACAAAAGTTCCGTTCTCATAAGCACCCGAAGCAACAGATACGTTATCGTCGTCACTGCTACAGGATACAAAAAATAAAGAACCGGCCAATAGGGCAAATAATGAATTCTTAAGTTTCATAATAGTTGTTAAGTTTAAGTTAGAGTTTTAAAGTGAAATAAAAATTAAAGTTTCTGCCTGGCATTTGCCTGCTGTCTACACTAACATAATCAGCATTCCAAATATTAAGCACCTGTGCTCCCAGTTTATAAGTAGTCGTTTTTCCAAAAGTATATTCGGCACCAAAGTTACCTGTAGTATAGGCATCTATATTGTACCTCGAGTTGTTGTCCGATCTTGTAAACACCTCTCCGGTATATAAAAACTGATAGTAGGCAGTAAGTTTTTTATACCCGTAAGACAATGCCCCCGATGCCTTGTGGTAAGGCACATAAATAAGCTGATTGCCTGTATCTTCGTTCTCACTACGGGTATAACCATACACTGCGGTAAGCCCCAGTTTGTGTGCATTAAACTCCCTGTTGTATTTAAATACCGTTTCTATACCGTAGGTTTTAACCCTATCGGTATTTTGTGGTCGCCACACACTACCTGTAGGCAGCCAGCGCAGCATATCCTTAAGTTTTATATAATAGCCAGTTACGCTTAGGCTAGCATTTTTAATGGTAAACTCGTTACCTATTTCTCCCTGTATTGAACTTTCGGGTTTCAAATCGGTATTACCGCTACCCTGCCAGTATAAATCCTGAAAGGTAGGTATCCTGAAGTTTTTAGATCCGTTTACCCTTAGCATATAAAAATCGGAAAAACGGTATTTTGCTCCTGCCGAATACAAAAACGGACTCTCATAATTATTTGTAGCCTCTTTTCTTATACCCGTCTCATACATTAATTTACCAGTAACCGAATGACTAAACAGTACACTTGCCGAACCTATATGCCTTTCGGCACCTTCAAGACTGGAACCATATCCTTTGGTTTGGGTAAAATTCAATACCGAGTTCAGTTTCATCTTACTGTTAATCTGGAAGAGCAGGTCGTACTTCCCTATTATGGATTCTGATTTTCCGTAGGTATAACTGTCTCTATAAATATTATCAAAGTATTTGTACTTCTCACTCAGGTAAGCTGCCTTTAGTTTTGAGGTAAACCTGCCATAATAGCCTGTCCACTCCAGCATGTTCCTGGTGTCAAAATTATCATACTTCGTTCTTGTTTCCGATGGAAATATGAGTGAAAAATGCCTCTCCCCCTCAAACAAGTAGCTATAATAGATAAGGACATTTTTTTGATTGATTTTATAACCCACAGTAGCCGAAGCACTGTTGTTATAATACTGCCCGTTAAGATTATGTCCATCCTTACCTACGTAATCATAGTCGTTGTCAGAGCTGTTTCGGGTAAAGCTAAGCGATGTACTAAACCTATCACTAGCTATAGTCCCTGCATAATGCAGCCCCAGTGTATTAAAGCTGCCGTAGTTTGCCCTAAGCTCGTTAGTGAATTTTTCTTTATACTCAAGTTCATTGTTCAGGTGAATACTCCCCCCTATGGCGCTACTACCATAAATAACGCTTCCGCCCCCTGCCCTTACATCTATGGCATTAAAGTCGCGGGTATTTATTACGTTAAAGTCGGTTTGCCCGTTTAACTGAGAGTTTATATTTATACCGTTCCATATCACAGCGGTTTGCTGAGCGGTTGTTCCCCTGAATGACGGAGACGACACCATACCCAGTCCGTTTTCCTTAAAGTAAATGGTGGTATTGTAATTTAAAAATGAGGTAAGCGATGCCTGATTGATCCCAATAACCGAATCATTTAACACCAGTACCTGCTGTGTATTGGAGAAATCGCGTAGTTGCGTGTCTGATATTATCAGCTCTTTCAAAGGGACAATAGTATCCTGTTGCGCCCATAACTGGTGGCACAATACAAGAGTTAATACAAAAATGAGTCTGTTAAATGTCATAATTTCCAGAACCTTTTTTCCCGAAGGTTCGATAATTGTTAACACTAAAGGCAGGTCTCCTGGCTTGCGTACTGTTGTTTACCTTCCCGCCTATACAGGCAGTGGCTCGCAGTTAACAACAGCCTCCCGAAAGGGATATAGCTTACAGTTGCGGGAACAGCTCAGGTATTGCACCTGATTCCCTTTTAATACAGTGTGCGGCCGGCACACTATAACCTAAAGTTGGGTGCAAATATAGGATTAATATTGAAATTTATACATTTGCAGCAGCTTAATATTTGTTATGAAAATCTTACACTACCCTATTCTTCTTTTTTTATTACTGACAGTAACAGGCTGTAAAAAACAGGAAAAAGCACACGAAGAAACTACCGAAACTGTAGAAAATTCAATAGTTTACGCCAAAGGGCTGGAACTATATAAACATCACGGTTATACTGTAGTAAAAGTGACTAACCCGTGGCCTGATGCTACGGAAACCTTCACTTATGTGATGCAGCAAAAAGATGCTGTTGTGCCCGATAGTCTTAAAAAATATACTACGTTACAGGTACCTTTACAGTCAATTGTGGTAACCTCAACAACACATATACCGGCACTGGAAATGCTTGGTGTGGAAAACACTTTGGTAGGCTACCCCGGTACTGATTTTATTTCAAGTGAAAAGACCAGAAAACGTATTGATACTGGACTGGTTAAAGACGTAGGTCAGAATGAAAGGCTGAATACAGAGATTATGATTGACCTCTCCCCCGATGCTGTTGTGGGCTTTAGTATAAGCAGCAACAACAAATCCATGAACACCCTGCAAAACAGTGGGCTAACCGTTTTATACAATGGTGACTGGACAGAGCAAAGCCCGCTGGGAAGAGCCGAATGGATTAAGTTTTTCGGGGCACTTTACAGCAGGGAAAAAGAAGCCGATATTATTTTTAAACAGATAGTAAAAGATTATAATGAAGCTAAAAAAATAGCCCAAAACACTACCGAAAAACCTACAGTTATGGCAGGTGCAATGTTTCAGGATCAATGGAACCTGCCACAGGGAGGAAGCTGGGTAGCACAGTTTTTAAAAGATGCTAATGCCGACTATCTTTGGAAGGATACAGATGGGACAGGAAGCCTTAGCCTATCATTTGAAACCGTACTGGATAAAGCCGAAAATGCCGAATATTGGATTGGACCAAACAGCTATACCTCTCTTAACGAAATGACAGATACCAATCCGCATTACGGACAGTTCCAGTCGTTTAAAAACAAGAAAGTATATTCCTTTGGTACTAAAAGAGGTCCTACGGGCGGATACATTTATTATGAGCTTTCGGCAACAAGACCCGATCTTGTTTTAAAAGACCTTATCAAGATATTTCACCCGGAACTGTTACCGGATTACAAACTTTACTTTTTCGAAAAACTAAACTAATCACCGTGCTGTACACCAAACGATATACACTGATTTTTATACTGCTGGGCATTAGCCTTGTGGCACTGTTTCTGGTTAATATCAGTTTGGGTTCGGTAAGTATTCCGCTTAAGGAAGTATTCAATAGCCTTATTGGCAAAGGTGCTTCAAAATCGGCATGGGAATACATCATAATCAACTACAGGCTCCCTAAAGCCCTAACTGCAATTATTGTGGGCATGGGGCTGTCAATAAGCGGATTACTTATGCAAACGCTCTTCCGCAATCCATTGGCAGGGCCTAGTGTTTTAGGCTTGAGTTCGGGAGCCAGCCTTATGGTAGCCATTGTTATTTTAGGTGCCGGGATTGTACCTGCCGTAGGTCGTTTTTTCTCATCGTCATACGGACTCGTACTTGCCTCTACCCTTGGTAGTTTACTGGTATTACTGGCTGTATTGATAGTAGCACAAAGGCTAAAAGATACAATGGCAATACTGATTGTAGGCTTAATGTTCGGGAGTTTTGCAGGGGCCATTGTAGGTGTACTGTCTTACTTTAGTAATGCCGAACAGCTTCAAAAATATACGTTTTGGGCACTGGGAAGCTTAGGTAATCTTTCGTGGGAAAACATAACCATACTATGCGGAGCCAGCCTACTGGGACTTGCCATTGCCGTTACCTGCATCAAACCGCTTAATGCCATGCTGCTTGGCGAACGTTATGCCAAAAGCCTTGGTATCAACTTTAGCCAAACACGCTTTATAATTATACTCGCAACCAGTATTATTACAGGTTGTATTACTGCATTTACGGGACCTATATCGTTTATAGGGATTGCCGTACCACATATTGTAAAACTACTGTTTAAAACCAGTAGCCATTTAGTATTGTTTTGGGCAACCCTGCTTGCAGGTGCTGCCATAATGCTAATTTGCGATACGGTAACCCAATGGCCGGGAAGCAGTTTCGTATTGCCTATAAACGGAATTACATCTATAATTGGTGCACCTATAGTGATATGGCTGTTGTTCAGGAAAAAGAAAGGGGTATTCAGTTAAAATGAAAAAGTGATGAAAACAGTATTAGCTGCAAATAATCTTAGTATTGGTTATCCTGAAAAAAAACAGGAATCTATTATTGCACAGCATATTAACCTCAACCTTAAAAAAGGTACGCTTATCGCATTAATAGGTGCCAATGGTATAGGTAAATCTACCCTGTTGCGTACCTTAACCGGAATTCAGCCGCCTATTAGCGGGATTATTGAGCTTAACGGAATTAACCTCACTCAGCACAACCCTAAGGAACTGGCGCAAAACCTAAGCGTGGTACTTACCGAGAAGCTTCCGCCAAGTAATCTTACGGTTTACGAACTGATTGCATTAGGAAGGCAGCCTTACACCAACTGGCTGGGCTCACTTACCGAAGAAGATAAACTACAGGTAAACAGGGCGCTTCAACTTACCCAACTGGAGCATCTTGCCAACAAAAAATACTATGAAATAAGTGACGGGCAGTTACAAAGGGTACTCATTGCCCGTGCCCTGGCACAGGACACGCCTTTTATTGTACTGGACGAACCTACCACTCACTTGGACCTACTGCATAAGGTTAGCCTGTTAAGACTCCTGAAAAAGCTCACGCAGGAAACCGATAAGTGCATACTCTACTCTACTCACGATCTCGACCTTGCCCTGCAATTAAGCAGTGAAATTGTTGTAATGACACAACAGGAAGTAATACAGGACTCCCCTGCTAATTTAATTAGCAACAAGGTTTTTGACAGGCTATTTAATGATGACAGTATAACTTTTGATGCTGAAAAAGGCGGTTTTACCGTTAAGGAATAAGCACTTTGAGTTCGGCTTTTTCTTACGCATTTAACAAAAGGTAAACACAGCTCTCCCTTATTATTGTGTAACTTTACAGTAAACCAATACCTAAATAATCATGGCTAATCAGTTTACAATAAGTTATCCGGGCGATAAAACAAGTCTGCTTAACAAGATAAAAAGTTCTATAGGCGACAAGGGTAATCTTGCCGGAGACGACCAGCACGGAAATTTTGAAGGCAGTACCCCTTTGGGAAAATTCTCGGGTTCCTATAGTATAGATGGAGATAATATTACCATAACCATTGATAAAAAACCAATGCTGATATCCAACAGCAGGATACAGGAAGAGTTTGAAAAAGCCTTAAACGACAAATAATATGCGTAAAATTACCTTACTTATACTATTTATATGTACAACTATAAAGGCACAACCTCCTTTAATGGAACTACACTCTAATGGTTTTGATCCTGTAGAGGTAAGCATCCCATCCATACCTGTTGAATTATTCATAAAAGGGACCGATACATGGGCTTATGAATATAACCGACTTAAAAGCCCGGTGGATGTTACTAATGTAACTGCAAATACTATAACCATTAGTGCTTATAAGAAAAACGCCTTTTATTACCGTAACCGTGGCGAAGCTTTCTTTTACAAAATACATTATACCATGACCATTACTTTTCATGTTAATAGCTACACTCTTGACTTTAAAGTAGGTGATATTTATACCGACGGAGACGTACTGGTTGAATACAAACTTCCTGATTATTTTGCCTCATCGGGCAAGCTGAAGGACGGTTATAACATGCTGGACGAATCCCTGCAAAAAACAGTAAATGACATAGTGAACTCGCACTATAATTTTATTATAAAGTACCAGTAGCTAAGGCTTTGTTAAACCTTTTTGTTTTATGGTTCATTAGTAGTAATATTATAATAACAACCTAAAAAACAAAAAGCTATGTCACAGGAAAAACCAAACGACCCTAAGGATTTAGGTTCGAAAAAAATAAACGACCATCAAAAAAACGAAGGCTTTAGCGGAGAAAACCTGCCCAATAATTACAATCCAGGCAGTCGCTTTTTAAATCCTGAAACCGAAAAAGATGAAGAAGGCAATAAGGAATTACAAAAACGTGCCCGCGATGTAAATGAAGGAAAAGCTGTACCGGTTAGCCAAAGCGATAAAACCGTAAATGATAAAGGCGAAGTGGTAGACAAAAACCGTGGTACTAAAAACGAAGCAGAAGATAAAGAAACTGCCGAGAACAGGGATTTCAATTCGGATATTAAAAAGAACCGTTATCCGCCGTCACATCCAGAAAACAAAAGAGATCGAGGAAATACAGACGAATAAAAAAGGCAGGTTATACCTGCCTTTTTTTATTTAATCTTCTTCCTTAATAAACTGTATATTGGCATGCAGGTGAATTTCCTCTCCCAGTACCAGTCCGCCTGCCTCTGTAGTATCATTGGCATGGATGTTAAAATCATTTCGGTTAATCTCTCCGCTTATATCAAAACCGGCTCTCATATTGCCAAATCCGTCTCTGGCTTCTCCGCCAAACAAAACTTTGAATATAACTTCCTTAGTGACATCCTTAACGGTAAGATCCCCTTTTAAATCATACTTATCGCCATCTATATGGTTAAATGCTTTTGAGACGAACTGCATTTCAGGGTAAGAATCGGCATTAAAGAAGTCGGCCGACTTCAAATGCTCGTCCCTTTGCTCATTATTGGTATCCACGCTGTACACATCAATAGTCAGTTTAAAGTCGGCATCGGTAAAATCATCCTTTCCGGCATGCATAGTCCCCGAAAATAACCTGAAATACCCTGTAACATTAGCAATAAGCAAATGCCTTATTTTAAACTGTATATCTGAGTGAGCTAAATCGAGCGTCCATTTTGCTGTTTTCATAATTATGTGTGCTTTAAAAAATTGGTTAATAGTGATAAATGTTTTTTTATAAGTAATACCTTATAATACACTACTAATTTACTCACTATTACAACCTGTTTTACAACTCATTGCGTGAATTGTTTGTTAAACTTTCCTTTATATATGCTAATAGATAAAGTGTTAACTGGCTGCTATTATTGGGAGTTAAGCGTTTTGTTAAAGCTTTTTATAACATTTTGTATAAAAATGAGTGTTAATTAACTTCAATATCAGCGAGTTATAACTGAACTTTGTATACATCAACCTAAAGGAATAATATTATGAGTAATAAAGATAAAAACCAAACCCCGGCACCTAAGGTATCAAGCGGTAAGGATTTGAGCGAGAAGAAAACTCCTGAGTTGAAAAAGAATTTTAAAAATGCCGAAAAAGGTGCTTCAAAAAAAGAAAATCAACCTGACAATTAAAATTAAAACCAGTATTAATATTTAAATGTAAGTGTTATGAGTACCGAAAAAAGCAACAACATATATACAGGGCAAATGGGAAACAGGCCAAGCGAACCTATAAGAGCCGGTGGGCGTAATGCTGACAGGAGTTATTATAAGGACCAAATGAACAGTGGGGCTTTTATTGCCCATAATATAAGCCAGGGAAGGGATGTACGTTCCAGAACGTATAACGAAGCCGAACAGACCTGGAAGGAACAGCAAAAGCCCAACCCTGATAATAAACAATAATACAAAGCCCTTAAGGGCTGCAACATAGGATATAGGATAAGAGAGTTTTTTTGTGTGGTTCTAAACTATCTATTTCTAAAGAAGCCTGCTGTTTAGCAGGCTTCTTTTATTATACGCGTTGATTATCGGCTTTCCAGTTTTTTATTGATTTTTTAATTGCTTTAGAATCGAGGTTATCGGCTATTGCTTTTTCCAGCAGTGCCGGCATTTCCTCATCGGGGGCAAAACGCAGGGCAAACAACTGCCCTTTGCTTAGCTTATCTTCATAAGGTTCAAGGCGCTGCCCTGTAGTAGCAAAATAGCGGTAACGCAGTTCCTGTAGTACAATCCTGTCCTGTAAGGTTAAGGCATAGTGCTGCCTTAGCATAAACGACAATAGGGTAACCGAAAAGAAAGCCAGAAACAGGAATACCCATATAAGCCAGTTCTCATTATCAAATGAACGCCCCACACAAAATCCCATCACTAATAACATTACAGGGTAAAATACAAAGTGATGCGGGACATAATACCTTACATGGTTTTTATAATTCTGTTCCATTTTATTTTATTCTATTCCTTTAAGGAAGTTTACAATGCGTGAAGCGATTTCCTTCTGTCCATCCTGTGATGTAAGATATTGCCTGTCGTTTTCATTTGAAAGGAATCCCATTTCAAACAGTATACCCGGTGCTTCTGTATTTTTAAGTATATAAAATCTTGCTTCTTTTACAGGAGTCACTTCAAATCTGTCGCTCATTACTTCTGATAGTTTTGCAGCATATTCCTTTGATTTCTGATTTTGGGCAACATCCTGACCAACAAAAAATTCCATTCCTGATTTATCCGATTTATCGGTCATATTAATGTGCAGGGATAAAACCAAATCAGGCTTAATATTATTGATAGTTTCAACCCTGTCTGTCAGTTGTTGGAACTCATCATTATTTCTGGTAAAGTGAATTACCACTTCTTTATCATCGTTAAGCTCCTTTACTTTTTGGGCGATAGATGCTACAATATCTTTTTCTAAAAAGTCATCATGCTTAGCTCCAAAATCTTTACCACCGTGACCGGCATCTATAACAACATTGATTTTTTGGGTTTCAGTTTCCGGTAATGCAAAAGCAAAACAAACAATTACTGCCATTGCAGCAAGGTTTCTGACAAGGTGTTTTTTCATAAGTAGTTGGTTTTTATGGTTACTATATATACAGTACAACATCAAAAATAACGAAAAAATTGTGTACAACTGTAGGAAATACAATACTTTTAACGGAGCCTTATACCATTTTCGCTAGCATCCATAAGCTTTTCAAGTCTTGATATTTTGGTTTTTTCCTGCTTGGCAGATGTAACCCAATGCCTCATAAGGTTTTTATAATAAGGTGGCTGATCGTTAAAAAACGTCCATGCCTTTTCGTTCTTTTCAAAAATACTCACCTGCTCTGCAGTAAACTCGGCAGGAGCTTTCCGTTCATGTGAGTATATTTTGGATCTGTCCTCATTAAGCTTTTCATAGGCTGCAATCCCCATAGGGAAAACCCTCCCTAACTGTAGTTGTTCTTCCATCTTCTTAACGTTTACAGCACTCCAAACGCTGTTGGGACGGCGTGGCGTAAACCTTATGGAATAAGCTTCTTCACTTACTGTACGTCTTATACCGTCTATCCAGCCAAAACATAAAGCCTCATCTACCGATTCCGGCCAGGTAATACTTGGTTTTCCTGTACCCTTTTTATAATAGCCCAAAAGTAGTTCAGTTTTTACCTCATGGTGTTTTTCAAGCCATTCCCTAAAGTGGGCAGGTGTTTCAAAAAAGTGTAATTCCATAGCTTTGTTATTAGGAAAGTATAGGTATGATTTCGTTAAGCTTTTTAATTTCGTAGAAATTATCATGCTCAATTTCGTGGTCTATCATTTCGTGTGCCCACGTAGTTTTAAACGGAACATGACAGGCATATCCGCCTATGTTAAGCACAGGTAGCACATCTGACTTTAATGAGTTACCAATCATGAAAAACTCATGTGGTTCTATATCAAGCCTTGAAAGCAGTTTGTTATAATTGAGTTCCTTTTTATCAGCCATTACTTCTATGTGGTGAAAATAATGCCCCAGTCCGGAATCGTGTAGTTTACGCTGTTGATCTTTAAGGTCACCTTTTGTGGCCACAACCAGCCTGTACTTGCCCTGTAAGGCTTTAAGAGTCTCTTCTACCCCATCCAGTAACACAATAGGTTTTTGCAGGAGTTCTTTCCCAAGGTCTATAATTTTTTGAATGTGCTTTACACTAACCGTCCCGTCTGATACTTCAATAGCGGTTTGTATCATGCTCAGTATATAACTTTTTATACCGTAACCGTAAAGCGGAAGATTATCTACCTGATGTTTAAAAACGGCTGCCGAAAGGCTTTGATGGGACAGGTAGTTTTCCATCAAACCACAAAATTTCTTTTCGGTTTCCTCAAAATAGGGTTCATTAATAAGCAGAGTGTCGTCGGCGTCAAAAGCGATTACTTTTATGGATTTCATGGCGTATGATAAGGGTTTTCTACAAATTTACAGATTTTAACCTCATCACACCACACTTATCTCACCCTTATAAGTTCAAACATACCGGGGTACTCCACTACCAGTCCATTATCATCAACAATAATCTCTGCCTCAAAGTCTTTTAGGTTATCAAACCTATACAGCCTGCTGCCTAAACGGGTATACTTTTGCCGCTCACGGCGTACTTCATTTTGCAGTACATCAATATAAATAACACTTAGTTCGGTAGTTTCGCCCTCGGCAAGTTGCAGTCCGTTTACGGGAAGTGTATTGGTAAACGGCGAAATAGAAATATCTACATAATTACAGCCCTCAAAATTAAAATGAGGCAAATTCTTTTTACACTTCCAGTGTCCATTTTTATCCAGAGAAAGCGCATGTTTATAGTTGTTATCGGCAATACTGGCACTTATTTCAAAAGACTGTACCTGCCAGTCCCTGTTAAGCTGTAACCAGTATTCAACATATATGGGCTTGTTTTTCGCCCAGCCTTCAATTTCAGAATGTACCATGATACTCGCATCATGATAATTTACGGCACAGTATTCATCTGTGTCATACATCAACCCCTTCCATAAAATACTCAACTGCATAACCGTAAAAATTAAAAAGCGGTTTTGACATGTGTATCAAAACCGCATCTAATTTACTATTTTTCAACCAGATAATCAATGAGAAAAGTCACAGAATTACCTCCTTGCCCTTAGAATTCCAACTTTATTCCCCGAATCATTCATTAGCACTCCTCCATGACCTATATACAGGTTAGTATCGGCATTATCAGTAAGCATCATTTTATAGCCCGCTTTGTTAGAACGCACCAGTTTTGCTATCATATACACCTTATCCTTATCCACCTGTACAAGGTTTCCTTTTTTGGTTAGGTAGTACTCTCCTTTGGGATCTGAACTAAAGTAGGCATCACTGGCTATATTATTATTGTATTTAGCACTTTGCTGAATCTTCTCGGCTCTTGTTGGCTGCGTTTTTATTTCTACCTGCTTAGACTTAGTAGGTGCTTTTACTATAGGTTTGGTTTCCGGTTTTTGCTTTCGGCTGGTTGTTTTCACCTGTGCAACTGCTGCCGTATTAGCCTGAGAGTTTCCGTTTGCCCTTGTCCAGCCTGTTGCTATGGCAACCAACCTGTCTCTTTTTGGCGGATGCGTATGCGAACCCTTTATGCTGGCTATGGTTTCCATAACTGCCTGCGCATCGGTAAGGCTTGCTCCCAGTTTGTTAAGTACAAAGCCCGAAAACTCATCGGCATCCAGTTCGGTTTGGGGCCTGCTGCCTACCTTATCAAGGGTATGCCCGTTAAGGTGGTGCCCTATTTCGTGTGCAAGTATACTCACAGCTGCCCAGTCACTACCGCTTACGGTATTGATGCTCGACATGAATTTAGGATTGTATAAAATGTATCTTTTACCTTTTAGTACTACCGCAGCTGCATTAGGTACGTTAGCAGCACGCAGTTCAAAATTGGCTTTTAACCCAATTACCGACATGATGTTTTTTATAACCGTTTCGGCTTTTGCATCGGGTTTAAAGGCATGTATATCGCCCGTAACCTTTTCGCCATAATAACTGCACATTTGAGTATATTTTGCCGATGCAAATACCTTTTGTGCGTGTACTCCGGCGGCATTACATAAGGCTACGATAAGTAGTAAGGCTTTTAAAATCTTCATAGGCCAGAGAGAAAATAAATTTAACATTTGGTTATCAGCTACATAATAGTAACGCTATATTTTTAGCTGTTAGTATGAATTTTAACACCCTTACATACTAAAACGTTTTCTGTTAACGACATGTTAATTTAATAATTAAACAAACGTTTAATTTAAACAAGTGTTTAACTTTGTGTCAGAATTTTGAAATTGGAAAACAATGACAGAATACAACGAAAAACAACTTGATATACTCATGGCTGCAGAAAAACTGTTTGCCAGCGAAGGTTTTGACGGGACATCAATAAGAAGCATAGCAAAAGCCGCAAAGGTCAATATTGCTATGATTTCCTATTATTTTGGGTCTAAAGAGAAAATGCTTGAAGCACTTATTCTGCACCGTACATCTGACATGAAAATGCAGTTAGACAATATTTTCAAGGAAGACCTTACCCCGTTAGAAAAAGTAGAACGCCTTATAGACCTTTACATTTCGCGTATTAACAAAAACAAATGCATGTACCAGATTTTGCACTTTGAGCTTTCTACAAAGAAAAGGCTGATGGATATGAAATCGTATGCCGAAGTTAAGCAGCAAAATATGGCGGCTTTTAGAAAGATAATACAGGAAGGACAGGAATCAGGACTGTTTAAAACAAACATAAACATTGAGCTTATCCCTCCTACCATTATGGGCACCCTTGTGCATTTCCAGATGAACAGACCTTTTTTTGAGGCAGAACTGGGTATTAAAACAGATGAAGCCTACGAAAACTATATAAAAAACGAATTAACGAGTCACATTAAACAAACAATTAAAGCCCTTTTAGTTCATGAAAACTAAGAATTTACTATTGGGAGCCACACTGTTTATATCGGGGTTTGCAACACTGCAGGCACAAGAGAAAAAACAGTTAAGCCTTGATGATGCCATAGGCATGGCGGTTACCCAAAGTACAGAGGCAAATCTTGCCGATACAAAAGTTTCCACTTCAAAATTTGAAATGGAAAGCGTAAAAAACAACATTTACCCTGAAGTAAAACTTTCGGGTCAATATCAAAGGTTAACTAATCCTAATGTTACACTTAGACTACCTACCGGCGACAGTAATGATGGCGAAACAGCATCGGGTTCTCCAAAAGTAGACCAGCTTATGCTGGGTATGGCTACCGTGGGTATGCCTTTGTTCTCTGGTTTTAAACTTAAAAATAGTGTAGAGGCATCTAAAGATGCTTACAATGCAGAGACTTTTAATGCTGCCCATACCAAAGAGCAAATTGCCATGCAAACCATAGTACTTTATTCTAACCTGTATAAGGCACAGGAGTCGGTTAAGCTTATAGAGGAAAACCTTAAGAGTGCTAACCAGCGTGTTACCGACTTTACAGCTATGGAGCAAAACGGTATTATTGCTCGTAACGACCTTCTTAAAGCACAGCTGCAGGCATCAAACATTCAACTGTCTTTAGAGGATGCTAAAAAAACGGTTTCTACTATTAACTACCAGCTTGTAACTATGCTAAAGTTACCTGAAGGAACACAGGTAGAACCTAACCCGGCTTACTTTGAAAACTCTGAAGAGATGGTTACCGCAGTTACTGCCGAAGAGGCTATTAGCCAGCGAAATGATCTTGAAGCCCTTAGATGGGAACAAAAGGCAAGCGAGGCTAACATAAAAATAGCTCAGGCAGACTACTACCCTACCGTTACACTTTTAGGAGGATATGCAGCGGTAGATATTAAAAATGTTTTCCAGGTTACCAATGCCATTAACTTTGGTGTAGGTGTATCATACGACCTATCTAACCTGTTTAAGAACAGCAAGCACGTAAAATCGGCTTCAAGCCGTGCCGAAGCTACCAAGCAACAGGTAGAGTTACTTACCGACAGGATTAAAGTACAGGTACAGGAATCTCTTGAAAACTATAATCTTGCTATTAAGCAAAACAGAGTGTACACCGAAGCTGTTACACAAGCCGACGAAAATTACCGTATTGTAAAAGATAAATATGATAACGGCCTTAGTGATACTAACGACCTTTTAGAGGCCGATGTACAACAGCTACAGGCAAAACTTAACGAAACATTCTCAAGAGCAGATATAACACAACGTTACTACGAACTGCTTAACGTTTCAGGAAAATTAATCAATTCATTCAACATTACTCAACAAAATAATTAATATACCTCCTCATGGAAAAAAAGAAAACAAACAAGAAGTTTCTTATCATACTTATAGTACTTGTTGCCGTGGGTGCTACATATGGTACTTATAAATATTTACACTCCCTTGCTCACGAAACTACCGATGATGCACAGGTAGAAAGAAACATGAGCCCTATTATACCGCGTGTTACAGGTTACATCACTAAGGTATATGTAAAAGATAACGATTATGTAAAAAAAGGTGATACCCTTTTTGTTATAGATGATAAAGATTACATTATTAAGGTGGAAGAAGCTAAAGCCGCTCTTTTGGCTGCCGAAGGTAACCTTGCTGTCGCAAAGGCAGATGTGGGAAGTGCTACAGCAAACGTATCGGTATCTGATGCTAATTTACAATCTACAAAAGGTAACATTGAGGCTGCTAAAGTAAGATTATGGAGAGCTAATAACGACTTTGAACGTTATGAGAACTTATATAAAAACCACTCTATAACTAAACAGCAATTTGAGCAGGCTCAGGCTGCTAAGCAGGAGGCTGAAGCCCAACTGAAAGTACTTGAGCAACAACAGGCAGCCAGCAACTACCAGAAGAATGCGATTATTTCAAAATCAAATGTGTCCAACAAGCAAACGGAAGTTGCTGCTGCCAATATTGAGCGTGCTAAGGCTGCGCTTGAAGCTGCTAAACTTAACTTAGGCTATACAGTGGTTACGGCTTCTGTAAACGGACAAATATCGGCTGTTGATATACAACCGGGTCAGCTTGTAGCTCCGGGACAGGCATTATTCTATATTACAGATCACAGCGAAACATGGGTAGTGGCTAACTTTAAGGAAACTCAGCTTAACAAAATGAGAGCCGGACAAAAAGTAGGTATTAAAGTAGATGCTTATCCTGATATTGAGTTTGAAGGGATTATTACATCATTCTCGCCTGCAACAGGAGCAAAATTCTCTCTATTACCTCCGGATAATGCTACGGGTAACTTCGTAAAAACGGTACAGAGACTACCTGTAAAAATCAATTTAACTGAAAATAACACGAAAGAAAAAGTAGACCTGCTTCGTCCCGGTATGAACGTAGAAGTAGATGTACACTTAAAATAATATGGCAGCAACAGTAACACAGGATGACAGCCTGGTAGAATATGGCTTTAGGCGGGTAATTATTACCATTACCGCGGTACTGTGTGCCCTGCTTGAAATTGTAGATACTACCATTGTCAACGTAGCGCTAAATGAAATGCGCGGTAGCCTTGGGGCAACGCTTACTGATATTGCCTGGGTAATTACCGCTTATGCCATCGCTAACGTAATTATTATACCAATGACGAGCTGGCTGTCACAGCAGTTTGGCCGTCGAAATTATTTTGCCGTATCTATTGTAGTATTCACCATATCATCGTTTTTATGTGGTAATGCTACCAATATCTGGGAACTTGTATTTTTTAGGTTCATACAGGGTATGGGTGGTGGTGCACTACTTGTAACGGCACAAACTATTATTACCGAGAGTTACCCTGCCGAGAAAAGAGGTATGGCACAGGCCATATATGGTATGGGGGTAATTGTGGGGCCTACATTGGGTCCGCCACTGGGAGGTTACATTGTAGATAACTACTCATGGCCTTATATATTTTACATTAACGTACCGCTGGGTATTATTGCAACCCTGCTTACGCTGATTTATGTAAAAAGTCCTAAGTATGGCGAAAAGATGAAAGCCAATCAGGTAGACTGGTGGGGTATTATTTTCCTTGCCTCCTTTATCGGGTCGCTGCAATATGTACTGGAACACGGACAACAGGATGACTGGTTTGCCGATGGCACAATAGTTACACTGAGTGTTGTAACCGTATTTGGTTTACTCGCCTTTATATGGAGGGAAATGACATACAAGTTTCCTATTGTAAACCTCAGCGTATTAAAAGACAGTAACCTTCGTATTGGTACCATAATGTGTTTTATACTAGGTTTCGGTTTATATGGTTCTACATTTATAGTACCTATATATACCCAGTCTGTTTTAGGATGGACAGCACTCGAAACCGGTTTATTACTTATACCAAGCTCATTGACAACTGCCTTTATGATGCCTATTATTGGTAAGCTTATACAAAGAGGTATACCGCAAACTTACATGGTAGCATTAGGTTTCCTTATCTTCTTCTTCTTTACGTTTTGGATGCACAACATCATCACAAACGATACAGGGGCAGAACACATGTTTTGGCCACTTATATTAAGAGGTATGGGACTTGGGTTACTTTTTGTACCTATTACTACCCTATCGCTTTCTACCCTACAGGGTAAAAGTATTGGTGAGGGTGCTGCCTTTACAGGTATGATGCGTCAGTTAGGAGGTTCGTTTGGTATTGCAATTATTACCACTTTTATCTCACGTTTCAGTCAGCAGCACAGAGTAGATTTAATATCTCACTTAAACGGAGCCAGTTTTGAGGTACAGCAACGTGTACACCAATATCAGCTTAAATTTATGGGTAATGGTTTTTCTGCCAGTGAGGCATTGGCAAAAGCACACCAACTACTGGACCTTAATGTTACAAGACAGGCAACCATATTGTCGTACATGGATGTGTTTATGTACCTGGGAATCCTGTTCCTGCTTTGTATACCATTCATACTGCTTGTAAGGCGTGGTAAGGGTAAAGTAGACATGAGCGAAGCCATGCACTAAAATTTTAAAACAGCTAAAAAATGAATTCAAAATATAATCATTATAAAGTAACGCTGGAGCACACGCACAACCCAAAAGGTGACGAACTGCAGGAAGCCGTTAGTGTTGAATTTGATAATCACGATAACATTTTCAACATTATCAAAATACTAAAGGAAAAAAACCTTTTTAACAGTGATAGTGAAACAGCCGAGTTTGCCATAGGACTTAAAATGTTTGGGGAAGTAATGCTAAGAAACAGAGAAAACCCTTTGTTTAGCGAGCTATCTCCGGCTTTTAAAGAGTTCATGATGAAACTCAAATCAACATAAGAAAGGTTAATTGTTTGATTATATATAAATTGTTTTGGTTATTACACCTTTGCCGGGTGTGTTCAAACAAAAAACTCCGAAGACCTGTCTTCGGAGTTTTTTTATCTATAAGAATTTTATAAATCCTTGTGTAATACTTTCTGTTTTTGAACCTATCCATATATCAAAAATCCATTTGCCATCTCTAAAAATAAGATATGTGTAACCTCTTACATATGGTCTTTTTGGCATACGTCTTAAATCGGGGTATTTATAATTATACCATATTACTAAAATATCTTCTTCTTCGGGCTCATAGTCAAAATCAAAACAATAATCATTATTAAGTATATCCAATAAATATTCTACAGATAAATCTTGTACCATTTCTGAAGGTCCAGCCGGAGAAATATCTAAACTTGAATCCCACTTGCCTATATATCTGGATAAACCCCATACATATTCGGTTTCGAGATAAGCCTCATTAAAAATAAGCTTCTCCTCTTTAGTATTTCTTGGATACTTTACAGGCGCAAAATTTTTATCCCTTTCAACAAATAGTATTTTCATGTTACACTACTTTATAAATACCGGCTTATCCCCAGATTTTTTTTCAAAAAGCTTATCGTTTTCAACTTACTATTTTTATAAATCCTTGTGTAATCCTTTTTAGTTTTACATCATAATACCTGTCAAAAATCCATTTGCCATCTCTAAACATAACACATGTAGAGCATCTTATAAAATACCTGTTTGGTATATGCCGTAAATCGGGATATTTATAATCATATTGTATATCTAAAATATCGCCTTCTTCGGGCTCATAGTCAAAATCAAAACAATAATCATTGTTAAGTATATCTAATAAATATTCTACAGATAAATCTTTTACCTTCTCTAAAGATGCAGCATGAGAAAAATTAAAATCTAAATCCCATTCACCTACATATCTGGATAAGTACCATTTATATTCAGCTTCAAGATAAATCTCTTTAAAAATAAGCTTCTCCTCTTTAGTATTTCTTGGATACTTTACAGGAACAAAATTTTCATCCCTTTCAACAAATAGTATTTTCATGTTACACTACTTTATAAATACCGGCTTATTCCTATATTTTTTTACAAAAAGCTTATCGTTTTTAACCTACTATCTTTAAAAATCCCTGCGTAATCCTTTTTAGTTTTGCATCATAGTGCCTTCCTAAAATCCACTTGCCTTTTGTAAAAATAAAAGCAGACCAACATTCTATATTTATTCTTTTGAGCATATACTTTGCATCGGGCAATTTATAGTTATATACAAACTCTAAAATATCGCCTTCCTTTGGCTCATAGTCAAAATCAAAACAATAATCATTGTTGAGTATATCCAATAAATATTCTGCAGATAATTCTCCTATGGTATGTGAAACACCTCTATACTGGGAAAATTCCATTGAATATAAGTCGCACTTGCCCAGGTATCCTGATAAAGTCCATGTATATTCCGTTTCGAGATATGCCTCTTCAAAAATAAGCTTCTGCTCTTTAGTTACTCTGTGATATGTTACAGAGGCTGAATTTAAATCCTTTTCAACAAATTGTATTTCCATAAGGAATTATCTGGTAAACACCAGCTTATTCCCTTTAGAGAGGCTGGCATCAAACTTATAGCCTTCGTAATCAAAACCTTTGAGTCCGTTTAGAGATCTAACGTTATTGTCTATTATGTAGCGTACCATCATCCCCCTAGCCTTTTTGGCAAAAAAGCTTATCATTTTTAGTTTACCGTCTTTATAGTCCTTAAACTCCGGAGTAATTACAGGGACTTTAAGTGCTTTTGTATCTACGGCATCAAAGTATTCTTTACTTGCCAGGTTAATAAACAATTCGTCGTCTTTAAGTTCATCGTTTAAAGCCTGTGTAATAGTCTTTTTCCAAAACTCATATAGGTTCTTACTATCCTCTACAGGCATTTGAGTACCCATTTCCAGTCGGTAAGGCTGTATCAGGTCGAGCGGTTTTAAAAGTCCGTAAAGGCCTGATAATATCCTTAAACTATCCTGAAGCTTATTTAGTTTGGACACAGGAATAGTATAGGCATCAAGCCCTGTGTATACATCTCCGTTAAAAGCATACACGGCGGGTCTTGCATTTTTTGTGGTAAAAGGCGTATGCCAGTCCTGATTGCGTTGCCAGTTCAAATCGGCAAGCTTTTTGCTTATACTCATCAGTTTACCAAGTTCATCAGGCGACTTTTCTTTTAACACATTATGTATCAATTCACTTTGCGGTAAAAAGGAAGAATCAGAATGTTTTCTTGTAGGAAGTTTTGTATCAAAATCCAGCGATTTTGCGGGAGATATAACTATTTTCATATACTAATTTGTTATCTTTCAAAGTTAGTAATTGTAACATTATCGGCAAAACATATACGTATAACATAAAGGAGTAGTTTAATGCTCCGCCAAACCATTAACCAACTAAAAAATGACAGATTACATTATAAGGACAGAGCACCTTACTTTTCACTATTCCAAAAACAGAAAAGCTCTCGACAATGTTTCTCTAAACATCCCAAAAGGTTCCATTTATGGCTTTTTAGGTCCAAACGGAGCAGGGAAATCAACCACCATGCGCCTGCTAACGGGCATACTGCCGCAACAGGACAAATCTATTTATCTTTTTAACCAGCCGTTAAACGAACAGCTACCTAAAGCCTTTGATCGTGTTGGGTCGCTTGTGGAAAGTCCTGCATTATACCTTCATCTTAGTGGGTATGATAACCTAAAGTACATAGCAAAACTGCGTAACGTTCCTGAAAGCAGAATTAACGAAGTACTGGAACTGGTAGACCTGCAAAGGGATGCTAAAAGAAAAGCTAAGGCTTACTCTCTGGGTATGAAACAACGCTTGGCCATCGCCATGGCTTTACTGGACGAACCGGAACTTTTATTACTGGATGAGCCTGTAAACGGACTAGACCCTAACGGTATTCAGGATATACGAAAACTACTGGTAAGGCTTAATAAAGAAAAAGGGGTTACTATTTTCGTATCAAGCCACCTGCTTGCCGAAATTGAGAAAATGTGTACTCATGTAGGGATTATCAGTAAAGGAAAAATTCAGTTTGAGGGTACTATGGAAGAGCTTTCCAAAAAATCAGGATTGTGTAAAATACGTATTACGGTTAAAGATGCCCAACGCTGGTATGATGAGCTGGCAAAGGAAAACCCTACCGTGCAAATGGATAATAATACTCAATTTTCCCTTGAACTTCAAAACCGCGAGGAGATTCCGGCATTTACAAAAGAACTTGTAAATAAAGGTGCCGAGATTTATGAGATTAAAATCCTTGACGGTCTTGAAGAGTGGTTCATGGCACTTGTAAACTAATTATAACCTTACCAACACATATAATAATGCAAAATTTTATAACTGCCCTAAAGGCAGAACATCTTAAAAGAAAAAAAACGGGAGTATATCTTACCGCCATTATACTTGGGGCATTTATTCCGTTAATATATGCGATAGCCTATATTATTCAGAATGAAACCCTAAAACCGGGCTTACCTTATAACATATATGTAAAAACACTGGAAATTATAACAGGATCTTTTACTGATTTCTTTTTACCGTTGCTAATACTTATTTCTGCCAGCAGGCTAACTCAGCTTGACCATAAAAACGGAGGCTGGCAGCTAATGGAAACACAACCCTTAAAGAAAACATCCATATACTTTGCAAAATACACTCAGCTAATTTTAGTGACTTTTGTTTCGATTTTAACCTTTATTGCTGCATCCTATCTTGGCTCGGTACTTATTAGCTTATTTATAGATATGCCTGAAAACGTTAGTGTAAGTTTTGATTTTGGTCTTTCTTTTTGGCTAATGATAAGAATGTTGCTTGCTGCCTTACTGTTTGCTTCTGTACAATATGCTGTATCAGTGTTACTGCCTAGCTTTATATGGTCTATGCTAATTGGGCTTTTCCTTCTGTTAGGTTACATGATCGCCGTTAACTTTAAAGCATTCCCAGACTGGTTCCCGCTGGAAACATTAAAAAAGGTAGGAACTTATCCTAAAGGAAGTGACTTGGGTTATTGGATTACCTATTCGGAAGTTATAAGTGTACTAAGCAGTTTTATTGTACTTTACATAGGCTTTATGTGGTATAAGCACAAAAGTATAAAAAGAGCTTTTGTAAGCCCCGCTGCAAGAATAGGAGCTTTAGCAGGAGTACTGATTATTTTTGGCGGTACAACTTGGTATATGACGACCTCAAATACTATGTCACCCTACTCAAAAACGGTAATTAGCGGTACGATAGAAAGTACTACCCCTATAGATAAAATATACCTGGCAGATAACTTTATGGGCGATACACTTGCTGAAATAAATATTAGTGATGGTAAATTTCATCAGGTAGTAGACAATGATTTCCCTCTTGATATCTATCACCTTAAAATAGGTCAAAGCGTAGCCAATGTTATTTTGAGTAACAAGGATAGTCTTTTTGTAAAGCTAAGAATTAATAAAGAAAAAGGAGAAATTGATTACTATGGCACCCGAATTGCAGAAAACCAATATGTTAAAAATAAAAGGGAAAACCTACCTTGGAGTTCTGTCGCTTATGACTTAGACCAAAACCGTAACCTTGACAAGCCTGCTAAGTTTATTGACGACCTGATTTCCGAATGGAAGGAAAGCATCAACAAATCGGATAATTTTAAAACGGTTGATAACTATGTTCCGCGTGAAGACTATAAACTTCAAAATAAAAGGCTGTTAACCATTACTTACCTTAACTACTGGAACGATTTTGTAAAAAAACGTAAGGCATTATACCCTGAAGAAAAAACAGAACCTACAGAAGAAATCAAAGAGATGATTGCTACTGTACCACTTAACGATGAAGGGTTATTAAGTAATGAAGATTATTTTAGGTATTTAAAATCACAAATAATTGCCAAAAATAAGGAGGAGGTTGATGAAAATACTAAAACGTTACAAGCCATAGAAAAAATGGAAAAAGGCAGTTTTAGGGATAAAATGCTGTACTGGCAATTAGACAAAAGTGTAAAAGAAGCGTCCGGCAATGAAGAAAGAAACAACACCCTGGCAAAATACAGTGGTTTGTTTACTCAAACCAACTATATTGCTAACCTAAATGCAACCAATAAACTTTATGCCAGCCTTGAAGCAGGAAAAGTAGCTCCACAATTTGAAGCTATTGATAAAGACCAAAAGGTATATACCTTAAACGACCTAAAAGGGAAATATGTGGTAATGGATGTTTGGGCTACCTGGTGCGGACCTTGTGAAAGGGAGCGCCCTAGCTTTGAGAAAATGTCCATTAAATACAAAAATGAACCTGTGCAGTTTGTTGCTGTAAGTATGGATCGAAGAATAGAAGACTGGTATGTAGAGGTTAATAACAGGTCTAAATCAGTATTACAGCTACATATTAATGATATTTCTAAATTCAGTAAGGAATACAACACCCAAAGCATACCTCGTTTTATACTAATTGATCCAGACGGGAATTTTGTTAACTCACAACTTCCTTTCCCTTCAGATGCCAACTTTGAAAAAATGCTGAGGGATGCCTTAGGCCTTGAAGAAGAAAAATAGTTTTTATCTTTGCCCTGATGATTAAGGCAATTAAAAAACATAAAGGTGCTATACTATACGGTTCCAGCCTTGCGTTGCTGCTTTTATTGCTACGCTGGCTGGAATTTCGTTTTTTGGTACTAAGCACTTCGCTTGATATCTACATTGGCATCATCGCTGTTATATTTACGGGGCTTGGAGTTTGGCTTACCTTAAAACTGTTTAAACCCAAAGCAAAAACAATTATAATAGAAAAAGAGGTAGAAGTATATGTTACTCCCTCCCCTCAATTTGAACGTAATCAAAAAGAACTGGACAACCTCAACCTTACCTCCCGCGAACTGGAAGTACTCGAACTTATGGCAAAAGGAATGAGCAATCAGGAAATTGCTAACGAACTTTTTGTTTCCCTAAACACAGTAAAGACACATTCGGGTAAACTTTTTGAAAAAATGGAGGTAAAAAGGCGTACCCAAGCCGTAGACAAAGCTAAAACACTGAATATCATACCTTAGTACATATCACCCAAAAGTCGTAATTTTATAAAAGACAGTAAAATCACCCGAAAGGATGAGGCAGTTTTGTGTGATATTATCCATTTTTGCACCATAAACAAACACTAAAAAACAATACAGGTATGACAAAAACTATTCTTACTTACGGTTTAATTGGAGGGGTAATAAGTACCATCGGGTATATTATTACTATACTAACCGGGCACGAGAACATGACCAATGCCATGATTATTGGCTTTGCCTCAATGTTCATTGCTTTCTCCCTAATTTTTGTTGCTATTAAAAGCTACAGGGACAAACAGGCTGGAGGTGTGATTTCATTTGGTAATGCATTCAAAATGAGCGTACTTATGTCGTTAATTACATCTTCCATTTATGTTATTGTATGGCTTATAGCCTTATATAACTTTTTCCCTGATTTTGCCCAACAGTATGGAGATAAGATTGTTGAACAGATGAGAGAGGCAGGAAAAACAGCAGAACAAATAAATGCTCAAATAGCTGAAAATGCAATATTAGTCGAGAATTACAAAAATCCTATAATGGTAATACTGTATACTTACATGGAAATTTTACCAATAGGATTACTGTTTTCGCTACTAGCCGCCGCAATACTTAAAAAGAAACCACAACCAGCTTTATAATTATGGGAAAAGTTACAGGAATAGGCGGATTGTTTTTCCGTTCAAAAGACCATGTTGCTTTAGGCAAATGGTATGAAAAGTATTTTGGCATTAAAACCGTAGGCAGTGGCGAAGTTTGGAAAACCGAAGCAGGTACTACAGTATTTGCTCCTTTTAAAGCCGATACCAAATACTTTAGCGAGCCACAACAGTTTATGGTAAACTTTAGGGTTAATGGACTGGATGAGTTTCTCGAAACACTAAAGGCAGACGGTATAAAGATTGACGAACACCGTGAAGAAATGTCTATGGGGAAATTTGCATGGGTATATGATCCCGATGGTAATAAAATTGAACTATGGGAACCAACTCCCGAAAATGAATGGCGTGACGACGCTTAAAAAAAAGTGCTGTCTTAAGAGTGTTGTCATTTTGAGCGAAACGCAGTGAAGTCGAAAAATCTCTAATAATGATTAAAGATTTCTCCGCAAGGTCAAAAATGGAAAACATTACATTTCGCTTTTAAGACAGCTCTTTTTTTGTACCTCTAAATCATCTATATTTGTTGTAAACACTACACATTTATGGATAGGTATTCCCAAATTAACGAGAGCATTAGCCGCTATGTAACCTTTAGCCAGGAAGAGCTGGATATTTTAAACTCCCTACTGGAATACAGGGAAGTACCTAAAAAAACCATCATGCTGCATGAGGGTGAAATGTGCAACTTTGAGGCTTTTGTAATTAAGGGCTGCATCCGTAAATATTATATTGACTCTAACGGACACGAGGTTATACTTCAGTTTGCCATAGAAAATTCGTGGGTTAGTGATATATCCTTCAGTATCTATGAAGACAGGCCCAGCCATACCTTTATAGAAACACTGGAAGATTGTGAGCTGCTTATTTTCTCTCCCGAGACAAAAGAAGAACTTTTTAAACAGGCTCCGCGCTTTGAAAGGGCTTTCAGGATATTGCTTTACCGCAACCTTGCCGTTACTCAGGACAGGCTCTTTAATACCATAGCAAAAACTGCAATGGACAAATACCTTGAGTTTTTAGACCACTATCCTTCACTGCCCCAGCGTGTGGCACAGCACTACATTGCTTCTTACCTAGGCATATCTGCCGAGTTCCTTAGCAAGGTAAGAGCCAAGATTGCCAAAACTAATTAGTACTTTAAGACTTTAAACCAATAAATTTCGGTTAAAATTCATTTCTTGTCCTAGTTCAATGTTTTGGGTTTTAGTATTACGCAACTTTGTACTGTAATATTAAAACAACCACTACTATGAACCGTAAAGATTTTATAAAAAAAGGACTGATGGGCACCGGGATGTTCGTTGCATCATCTGCCGTTGGAGATACACTTAATAACGATATAGATGAAATAAAACCATTAGATCCTATAGGTTATAACCATTTACCTAACGAGGAGGCTAAGGTTAACGAAAGTACCGTACTACATAAAGCCAATACCCGCGGGCATGCCAATCACGGTTGGCTGGACTCCCACCATACATTCAGTTTTGCCAATTATCATAACCCCGACAGGATGCACTTTGGCGTACTAAGGGTTTTAAACGATGACCGTGTAGACCCGGGAATGGGTTTTGGTACCCATCCTCACGATAATATGGAAATTATATCCATTCCGCTTGAAGGCGATTTGGAACACAAGGACAGTATGGGCAACACTGCCGTTATTAAAAACGGGGACATACAGGTTATGAGTGCCGGTACCGGAATTTACCATAGTGAATACAACAAAAATAAAGATAGGCTTACCAAATTCCTTCAAATTTGGGTATATCCTAACAAAAGAAATGTAACACCAAGGTACGACCAGATAACGCTTAAAGCGGAAGAAAGACACAACAAATTACAACAGATACTTTCCCCAAACCCGGATGATGCCGGAGTATGGATCCATCAGGATGCGTGGTTTCATTTAGGGAAGTTTGACAAAAACAAAACTGTGAAATATGACTTTAAGAAAAAAGGCAACGGTGTTTATGCTTTTGTGCTAAACGGTGACTTTAAACTTAATAATATATCACTTAACCACAGGGACGGACTGGGCATTTGGAACACCAATAACATTGCCATTGAGGCTTTGAGCGATGATGCCGAAATATTATTAATGGAAGTCCCAATGACAATTTAATTTTACGTAACTTAATAATACAAAATCAATAACAATTAAATATTAAAAATTATGTCTACAACAAAATGGGTAATAGACCCTTCACATTCAGAAATAGGATTTAAAGTAAAACACATGATGTTTACTAATGTTTCAGGTAGTTTCCAAAAGTTTGATGCTTTCATTGAAACTAACGGTGACGACTTTGAAAATGCTAAAATAGAGTTTACAGGAGAGGTTGATTCAATCACTACAGGTAGTGCCGACAGGGATGCTCACCTTTTAAGCGCTGACTTTTTTGATGCTGCACAATACCCGCAGTTAACCTTCTCGGCTACTTCATTCACAAAAGAAGACGAAGGAGAATACACACTTAAAGGAGACCTTACTTTACACGGTGTTACAAAACCGGTAAAACTTGATGTAGAGTTTGGCGGACTGGCTAAAGACCCTTGGGGAAATACAAAAACAGGTTTCTCTATTACAGGTAAAATAAACCGTAAAGACTGGGGACTTAACTGGAACTCAACTCTTGAAGCAGGTGGTGTTCTTGTAGGTGAAGAAGTAAAACTTGCTATCGAACTTCAGTTTATCAAACAGTAATTAGTTTACTTTTATATATGTTTCCTTAAACCTGCGGTCCCTTTAGAGGGACCGCAGGTTTATTCAATAAAAAAACTCCCAACTGCAATGGTTGGGAGTTTTATATTTTTTAGATTCTTATTTGAGATTTCTCCTTCGTCGAAATAACAGTTAGCATTAGCTATCAAATCAACAAATAACCAAATCCACAAACCACATACTATTCCTCTTCGTCAGCAGTATGCGATTTAGAGTAGGTTCTCCATTTATCAAGGCACTCTACCATATCTGCAGGTAGTTCGCTGTTAAAACGTATAAACTCTTTTGTGGTAGGGTGTTCAAAACCAAGTGTTTTGGCATGCAGTGCCTGTCTTGGTAATGTTTTAAAGCAGTTATCAATAAACTGTTTGTACTTAGTAAACGTGGTACCCTTTAGTATTTTATCTCCGCCATAACGGGCATCGTTAAACAGGGTATGCCCTATATACTTCATGTGTACACGTATCTGGTGGGTACGCCCCGTTTCCAGTCGGCATGACACAAGGGTTACATACCCCAGGCGTTCCAGCACTTTATAATGCGTTACAGCGTGTTTCCCTTGCTCTCCGTCAGGATAAACTGCCATTTGCATACGGTCCTTTAAATGCCTGTCTATATTCCCTTCAATAGTACCTTCGTCTTCGGCTACATTACCCCAAACCAGTGCAATATACTCCCTTTCAGAAGTCTTATCGGCAAACTGCTTGGTTAAGTGTGACATAGCCTGTTCGGTTTTAGCAATAACCAAAAGCCCCGATGTATCTTTGTCAATTCGGTGTACCAGTCCCGGCCTTTCGCTACTGTTCATAGGCAGGTTTTCAAAATGGTAAGCCAGTGCATTTACCAGCGTACCACTGTAGTTACCGTGCCCCGGGTGCACAACCATACCAGGCTCCTTATTTACTATAAGCAACTGGTCGTCTTCATACACTATGTTAAGCGGAATGTTTTCCGGCTCTAAAAGGTATTCGTAAGGCGGATGCTCCAGCAATACGCGAACCACATCATTAGCCTTAACCTTGTAATTGGATTTTACGGGAACATCGTTCACATAAATATTCCCTGCAGTAGCTGCCTGCTGTATTTTGTTCCTTGTGGCATTTTCCACAAGGTTCATTAAAAACTTATCTACTCTAAGCGGTGCCTGTCCCTTTCCTGCCTCAAAGCGATAGTGCTCATATAGCTCATCTTCCGGTTCCTGCTCTGTTATAACCTGACTCATTATTTATTTTTGGTGTATATTATTTATCTTGTGAAGTTCATGGCATGTTAGCCCTGTCTTCATCTGAAATGTGGTAACCGGTTTTACCGTCACCCAGTACAAGGTCAACCTTAGATGCCTTTTTAACCTTATCTCCGGCACTTAGCCTTTTACCTTTTTGCCTTACCTCAAGCACTACATCTTCAGCAAGGTATGGTTTGTAAGTTATCTCCCCTACTTCAAGACCAACACTTTTCAGGATAGATTCGGCCGAACGTTTTGTTTTCTGCACCAGTTCCGGCAGGTCAATATCGTTATACCCTCCGGCATTAAGCTTAATGTATATTTTCCTGTTTTCCTTTACGTTTACCTTAGGTAACGGATCCTGCTGTACAATAGAGTACGGAGGGAAATCAGGCCTGTAGTCTACAGTATCTAAAATCACATAGTTAAGTGTAAGCGCCTCAAGCTCTTTTTCTACCTTATCAACTGTTTTTTTGGTTAGGTCCGGCACAGGGATTTTCTGATCGTGATTGGTGTAATAATTAAGCCATTTCATAACGGCAATTACAAGCAAAACAGTAATTACAACGGCTATAATTATCTGCTTTAAAAATGCTTTACTGGTCAAAAAGTTTTTAAGGCTCATCTACTATGATTTTTGGCAAAGATATAAATAATACTAAACTTTATAAGTTTACACAAATAATGATATTTTTGTGTTAGCAAAACCTAATATTTAACGCAGTTAGAATGAAAAATGTTGCCATTATCATGGGCGGATATTCCAGTGAATATCAAATTTCCCTTAAAAGCGGGAATATTGTGTACCAAAATCTGGACAAAACAAAATACAATGCCTACCGCCTGCACATCCTGAAGGACAAATGGGTAATGGCTGATGAAGATGATAACGAATACCTGGTTAACAAGCACGATTTCTCTGTAGATTATAACGGAAAAAAAATTGTGTTTGATGTGGTATTCAATGCTATTCACGGCACACCGGGAGAAGACGGACTTATGCAGGCTTACCTGCAGCTGTTAAACATTCCGCAAACCTCATGCGAACCTTATCAGGCGGCATTAACCTTTAACAAAAGGGATATGCTTTCGGTTTTAAAACCATACGGAATTAAAACTGCCGTATCGCATTACCTTAATCTGGGCGATGAGATAAACGAGCAGGCTATTATTGATAAAGTGGGGCTTCCGTGTTTTGTAAAACCAAACCGATCGGGGTCGAGCTTTGGAATCTCTAAAATAAAAACCAAAGAGGAGCTTTTACCAGCTATTGAAACCGCTTATAAAGAGGATAACGAAATTATTATAGAAAGTTTTCTGGATGGTACCGAGGTTTCTGTAGGAGTAATTAACTACGGTGGCGTGGTTACCGTACTGCCTATTACCGAAATAGTATCTGAAAATGACTTTTTTGACTATGAGGCAAAATACCTTGGTAAGTCGCAGGAAATAACTCCTGCACGCATTTCGGACGAAATGGCACAAAAGGTAAGCAGTGTGGCAAAACGTGTGTACGAGATATTAAAGATGGATGGTTTTTCACGTAGTGAATTCATTATTGTAAATAACGAACCGCACCTGCTTGAAATGAATACCGTACCAGGCCTTACTGCCGAAAGCATACTGCCACAACAGGCATGCGAGGCAGGCATAACTTTACCACAGCTATTTGATAATGCCATAGAACAGGCTTTGGCAAAAAAATAAAAATATGAAAACAGCAGTATTTCCGGGGTCGTTTGACCCTATTACCCTAGGTCACTACGACATTATTAAAAGAGGCGTTAAGCTTTTTGATAAGGTTATTGTAGCCATAGGGGTTAATGCCGAAAAAAAATACATGTTCCCACTGGAAGAGAGAAAACGCTTTATTGAAGAGGCCTTTAAAGATCAGCCAAAAGTAGAGGTGACAACCTACGAAGGTCTTACCATAGACCTTTGCCATAAAGTAGGTGCCCAGTTTATACTAAGGGGACTTAGAAATCCTGCCGACTTTGAGTTTGAAAAGGCTATTGCCCATACCAACAGGGAGCTTTCTAAAATAGAAACGGTTTTCCTGCTTACGGCGGCAAAAACATCATATATCAGTTCGAGCATTGTAAGGGATGTACTGCGCAATGGCGGAGACTACACCATTTTGGTACCCGACTCTGTAAGAACAAAATAATCATGATGAAGAAATCGCTTTTACTCTTACTGATAAGTTTTCAGCTTATGGCACAAAAAAACAATATGTACTTAACTCCGTATGAAAAAGGCAATGGTAACCAAACGGCAACCTATGCCGAAACCATTGCTTATTTTAAAATGCTTGACGAAAGCTTTGAAACCATACAAATGCTCCCTATGGGATTAACCGATAGTGGCGAGCCTTTACATATTGTGATTTTTGACCCCGAGAAAAGTTTTGATTTCAACACCATTCATAAAAACAGTGCGGTACTGCTTTTAAATAACGGCATCCATCCCGGTGAGCCCGACGGTATTGATGCTACTATGATGCTATATCGTGACCTCGCCACAGGGAAACTAAAAACTCCTAAAAACACGGTTATTGTTAATATACCCGTGTACAACATAGGCGGTGCACTTAACCGTAATTCCCATACCAGAGCCAACCAAAACGGCCCTGAGAGTTATGGTTTTAGAGGAAATGCCCGCAATTATGATCTTAACAGGGATTTCCTGAAATCAGACACCCGAAACAGCAGGAGCTTTGCCGAAATTTTCCAAAAGGTTAACCCTGATGTGTTTATTGATAACCATGTTAGTAATGGTGCCGACTACCAATACACCTTTACCTACATCGCTACCCATCACCAGAAACTGGGCGGAGAACTGGGTCGGTTTTTTAAGGACGAGATGATGGCAACCATACTGGCCGATATGAAAAAACAGGGAACCGAAGCTACTCCCTATGTAAACATACACGACCAAAAGCCCGATGGTGGTTTTGAACAGTTTATGGATTACCCAAGGTATTCTACCGGATATGCCTCTATGTTCAATACTGTAGGATCTATGCCCGAAACGCATATGCTAAAAGATTATGCTCCGCGCGTTAAGGTTACTTATGATTATATGGTGGCATCTATAGATTATATAGAAAAGAACTATAAAAAGATTAAAAAGCTACGTGCCGATAACCTGAACCTTTACAAACCGGGCATGAAATATACCCTGTTTTGGGAGCTTGATACAACCAAAGTTACACAACTGGATTTTTTAGGATATGAGGGCGGCTACAAGCCTAGTGAAATATCAGGACAGTCAAGGTTGTTTTACGACAGATCCAAACCGTTTAAAAAAACTATTCCGTACTATCAGGAGTACAATCCGGTAACTGAAGTAGTAATACCGCAGGCGTATATTATCCCAAAAACATGGTGGAACGCCATAGAACTTTTACAACTCAACGGTATTAAAATGCAACAACTGGAAAATGACACTGTAATTGAGGTAGAAAGCTACCGTATAACCGATTACAAAACAGGTAAGACTGCTTATGAAGGACATTACCCACATAACAGTACTGAAGTTACGGTAACCACCGAAAAAGTACAGTTTCATAAAGGAGACTTTTTAATAAGTACACAGCAATCAGGCGTTAAATACCTGCTGGAAACATTAGAACCACAAGCACCGGATTCCTATTTTAACTGGAACTTTTTTGACCCTATACTACAGCAAAAGGAATATTTTTCGGCCTATGTATTTGAAGACACTGCTGCCAAATTACTAAATGAAGATGCTGCACTAAAAGCAGCTTTCGAAAAAAAGAAAGCAGAAGACAAAGCCTTTTCTGAAAGTGGTGAAGCCCAACTGGACTGGATTTACAGAAACTCTGTTTACTACGAAAAATCACATTTACAATACCCTGTATACAGGAAAGTAAAATAAAAAACAGGCCTTGAGCCTGTTTTTTATTTGTACGAAATATTTTTCTTTATTTTTATAGAAACTTCTGTTTCATGACTTTCACCTTACAATTCCGTTTATTTATTTATCTCGTTTTAGGATTTATTGCCGCTACCGTAATAGGTGCTGTTACACATGAAGCCGGACACTACATGGTTGCTAAAAAACTGGGTTATGAAGCAAAAATAAGATATGCTTCAATGCAATATAAAAATACAGATTATAAAGCATTTCGTGATTTTCATTTTAAAAACAAAGAGGCTTTAAAAAGCAGAACAGACAAGGTTGTTATGAAAAAATATTCTGTTCTAATGCATAAGGCTCGTAAAACAGATGTCCTTGTAACACTTGGTGGTCCAATTCAAACAATAATAGCGGGAACTTTAGGTTTTTTTCTGCTATGGTTTAACCGAAAAAAAACAGGAAACAAACTAACATTCTTACAATGGTCGTTTGTTTTTATGGCTTTCTTTTGGTCAAGGCAGGTAGCCAACTTTTTTATCGGGCTATACTTTTTGGTTATCAGAGGAGAATGGACTTCTCAGGGAGACGAAACCAACATATCAGAATACTTTAGGCTACCAGCATGGTCCCTTAACCTTATTACTGCTACAATAGCTATAGTACTGCTTTTAATTGTGGTATTAAAATTAATACCAAAGCAGCAACGATTCACTTTTATAGTAGCCGGGCTTACAGGGAGCATTATTGGTTTCCCTTTATGGATGAAACTACTTGGGCCTGCTATCCTTCCGTAGGTACCTTTATGTTTTCAAACAACAGTTTTATGTTCTCGTATGAGTTGGTTAGTGCTTCCTTAATCTGTTCAGGGTTAAGCCATGCAACCTTTTCAATACCTTCGTTTTCCTGTCCCTGTAGCTTACCCTTATAATCGGTTTTCATTTCATACCAATGGGTAACCTTTAGCTTATAGCTACCATTCCTTTTAAAAACATGATATGTTTTTTGTAGTTTTTGTGTAATCTTAAGGTTTTTTACGCCGGTTTCTTCCTCCACCTCGCGTATGGCAGCATCTTCAATACCCTCACCTTTTTCAATTCCGCCCTTAGGCAGGTCCCATTTTCCATTCCTGAAAATAAAAAGCACCTCCCCTTTTTTGTTGTATACGAGTCCGCCTCCGGCCTTCGCTACCGGAATTTTCTCTTTAAGCTTCTTTAAAGTCTCCTTTTCATCAGGGTGATATAAAAAGGCTTTTTTAACCTTGTTATTAAACATACTTATAATAAGTTGCTCAATATCAACACTCTCTAAAAGAAACATTTTAAAGTCGGTTTCTTTTTCCACCTGGTTAGTTAAAAAAAGTGGCTTATCGTTAACAAAAACTTTATACATTTGCACTATGATTTTTAATACAGATACCGCTAAAAAAACAGCAGAATTGCTTTTACAAATAAACGCAATTAAATTAAATCCTAAAAATCCTTTTACATGGGCTTCAGGATGGAAGTCTCCAATATATTGTGATAACAGGATTACGCTGTCATTCCCACAGATTAGAAACTACATCCGTGAGGAATTTGCAAAACATATAGAAAAAGAATATGGCAAGCCCGATGTTATTGCCGGCGTTGCAACAGGAGCTATTGGTATAGGTATGCTTGTTGCCGATGTAATGGGGTTACCGTTTGTATATGTTAGGCCAGAACCAAAGAAACACGGTCGTCAAAACCAAATTGAAGGATACCTTCAGGAAGGACAGAACGTTGTTGTTGTAGAAGACCTTATCAGTACCGGAAAAAGCAGCCTTATGGCAGTTGAAGCCCTTAAAGAGGCTGGTGCAAACGTAAAAGGTATGGTAGCTATTTTTACTTATGGCTTTGATGTTTCTGTAGAAAACTTTACAAATGCAGGTGTTAAGCTAAATACTCTTGGTAACTACGACACGCTTTTAGAGCTTGCCGTTTCTAAACAATACATTACCGAAGAGGAGCACGATACCCTTAAAGAATGGAGAAAAACCCCTGATACCTGGGGACAGTAACAGCCTTAAATTAATTTCATACACAATACCACTATGAATTTAGAAAGCCCTAAAGTAACAGTTGAAAAATCGGCACAGTATATTTTTGACGCGCTTAGCGATGTTAGAAATTTTGAAAAACTAATGCCCGAAAACATAGCTAAGTTTGAGGTAACAGGAGATGAATCGTTCATCTTTGCCCTTAAGGGAATGCCTGAAATCAAACTTAAAATGAAAGAAAAATCAGCCCCAAACAAAATTGTTCTTGGTGCTGCAAGCGATAAACTTCCTTTTACCCTTACAGGTGATATTGATGCTGTATCTGATACTTCGAGCGCAGTACAGTTAAAGTTTGAAGGTGAATTTAACGCCATGATGGCCATGATGGTTAAAGGGCCCATCAGTAAATTTATTGAAACATTAGCCGCTAATATGCACAAGCTGTAGTTGCGAAAAAGCATAAAACCAAAAGCCTTTTAGTTGTCTAAAAGGCTTTTTTTATTAATTTTATCAGGACTAAACATTAATCCTGAATGAAAAAGTTTTTATACACATTACTACTCTCCATAAACATAGTTTCAATTTCTGTTGCACAAACTCCCGAACAATCTGTTCTAAAACAGGCTAGTGACATGGGGCAGTCTTTCCTTGATAAGGATTATGACACCTTTGCTACATATACCCACCCTAAAGTTATGAAAGCTATGGGAGGAAAAGACAACATGGTCAAAAATCTGAAAAGAAGCTTCGACGGTTTTGAAAATGAAGGAGTCTCATTTTTAGGAACAGACTATTCAGCACCTTCAAAAATCATAACGGTGGAAGACGGTACTATGCAGTGTACGCTTATACAAATGATTGAAATGAAGGTTAAGGGCGGTAAACTAACTTCCCAAAGCTGTTTGCTTGCCATATCTGAAAACAAAGGTAAAAACTGGTATTTCCTGGACACAGCAGGATACAACCATCCTACCATGAAAACGCTTATACTTAATCTTAGTGACGAAATAGTTATTCCGGGACGAATAGACCCTGTTTTTGAACCGGATGAAAAAATACCCGATCAGGAATAATGTCTAAAATAATAGTACACATTACAGATACACACCTTGGGGATCCTTCGGCTTTAGACCGTGGAGCAAACCCCAAAAAGAACCTTAAAGCTGTTTTGGAAAACATCGCTTTAGATAAGTTTGATGATCTTGTTATTACCGGAGACTTAGCAGTAAAAGAAGATTTGGAATGGCTATTCTCAAAACTGGAAGATTACAAGCCAGGCTTTAAAATTACGTTAGGAAACCACGATGTATTTAAGGATGTAATCCCTTACTACCACGGTACGCGCTCTCAAAGCGAAACCGAACTTTACTTCACTCACGAAGATGAGTTTTATAAATATATTTACTTGGACTCCTCATCGGGAGAGATAAGTGAAGCCCAAATGGCATGGCTTACTTCCGAAATAAATACACTTAAAAAGATAATTGTTTTTATACATCACCCCATATTGGGTTTCCCTACAGGAGTAGATACAGCCTATCCGCTTAAAAACCGCGATATGATTAACGAAATCTTACAGGAAAGCAGGCAACCCGTTACCGTGTTTTGTGGTCACTACCACATGCCCGACAAGCGCACAGAAAGGAAAATAACGCAGTATATAACCCCTTCTGTAGCTTTTCAGGTAAAAAAGAACTCCCCTATAATAGAGATTAATGTCAACTCATTTGCCTATCGTATAATTACTCTTGAGGAAAACAGTATAAAAACCAGCCTGGTAACTAATTTTTATGACAGGTTCACAAAAAAATCCGGTTAAAAAATTTATAAAACCTTTGCCTTATCACACGGTTTTTAACTAACTTACCATAAAAACTCACCAATTATGGAAAACTCAAACGACTTTGAATTTGAATACAATCTGGATGATGATATGGACATGCATGAGTTGGTTGAAATTCATGTAGGCGACCTCAATTTGCCTACCGGAAAAATTATTGCAGCCGACCCATTTTTCACCTACGACCAGCGTCCGTTTAAACGCACGGTACTACCCGATAAGTATCCTGTTTATGTATATGTTACCGAAATAGATGAAGAACATTTCCGTATCGCTTACGCCAAAATTAAATTTAGGAGTGAAAATGCCTCAAAATGGGTACTTGCTATTACAGATGACATTACTAAGGAAGAAATGGACGAACTTACAGATGATGAGTTCTTCGGCTTCCCTGTAGATTCAGGACTTGCCTGTTTTCTTGATGAAGAAACCAATGCTGCACTTAACGCCAAAATCGACGCATTGCAAGAAAAAGATCCCGAAGCTAATTATTATGACGAGGTACTGGCAGAGGAGTTTAAAGCCTATTCATCTAAAAACAAATTCTCAAGAGAGTTGGGCGACTGGAACGACCACCGTCCTGACAGGGAGTCTGACAATAATGTCATAATGTTTGCCTCCGGATGGGGTGACGGCTACTACCCTGCCTACTGGGGACTGGATGAAAGCGGTGAAACCATTGAGTTGGTTATTGATTTCCTTATCAACGACTTTGAAGACAATAAAGATGAGGATTATGATTAATACAGTATTTGCAGCTCTTTAATCTTAAACTCTGCCACAGTGTCGTCTTCAAGTAATAGTAAAAGGTTACCGCTACTGTTCACATCCTGTATGATACCCATAAACCTTTGTCCGTCTTTTTCAAACGGCATAGGCACCCCTTTTTTATAAAGTTTTTTATGGTATTTAGTCCATATTGGAGCAGCGTTTTTGTGAAGTAGTGCCGCAACATTACGTTTAAGGTTTTCAACTATAGCCTTAAGCAGTACTGTTTTATCATGCTCATAACCTGTAACCACTGCTACAGATGACGCTTTAGGAAGCCCTTCAAAATCAGTTTGATTAACATTTAAACCAATACCCACAACCGAAAATATCTCACCATTGTTTTTAATGCTGTTCTCTATGAGTACCCCTCCTATTTTCTTATTCCCTGCCAAAATGTCGTTAGGCCATTTTATAGCAAGTTCTTTTATATTATTTTCTTCAAGAGCTTCAATAATACTTACGGCTACTGCAGCGTTTAAGTTAAATATCTCATTGATTCCAAGCAGCAAATCTTTAACTAAAGCACTAAAGGTAAGGTTTTTACCTGGTTGCACATCCCATTTTGCACCCATTTGCCCTTTACCGGCTGTTTGGTGTTCGGCAACAACAATGGTAAAGTTTTCCAGATACTGGGTGGTTGACAATGATTTTAAATAGTCGTTAGTAGACGCTATGGCACTGAGTTTGATAATATTCATTAAAAGGATGGAAAATAAAGTCTTTTTTAATAACTTAACAAAGTCAAAAGTAAATACAAAAAATGGTAACTTTGTAGAATATATTAAAATATTAAATGGCAAAAAAGAATATAAGTACAGATGTATTGCTAGCAAACATCATTAAAGGAATCGAAGAAGTTAAGGGAAATGATATAGATATTCTTGATTTAAGAGCAATCGATAATACCGTATGCGACTATTTTGTAATATGCAACGGTACCTCCAATACACAAGTTAACGCTATTGTTAACTCCGTTCAAAAAATAGTTTCCAAAGAGTTAAAAGACAAACCATGGCATGTTGAAGGAACTGAAAACGGCGAATGGGTACTTATGGATTATGTAAACATTGTTGTTCACGTTTTCCAGAAACACATACGCGAGTACTACAACATTGAAAGCCTGTGGGGAGATGCCAAGATAACATCAATTGGAAACAACTACTAATAAAAGAAATTCATGTCAAAAGATAATAAACCAGATAATAAATTTAAGGTAAGCCCCTGGCTTATATATGCCGGAATTTTTTTAATGCTTATTGCCATCAATTTTGTAGGTGGCGGGTCGTTTTTAAATGGACCTGAAAAGCTTTCCATATCAAAATTCTACGAATATCTTGATAAAGGAGAAATAGAAAAAGTTGTTACAAACAACTCTTCGGCTAAAATATATCTTAAAGAATCGGCACTGAAAAGTGACGAACATAAGGCTGTACAAAATGATATTTTTGGCAACTTAAATACTAAAGGACCTCAATACACAGTTACTAAAGGACCTAAAAATGAAATTTTTGACAAAAAGCTTTATGATGCCGAACAAAGTGGTAAGCTAAGTGAATATTCTGTTGAAGAGGATGGCATGATGGGCGATTTATTCCTTACGCTTCTTCCTATTGTTGTACTTGTAGCCTTATGGATTTTCATGATGCGTCGTATGGCAGGTGGCGGAGCTGCAGGTGGTGGCGGACAGATATTTAATATCGGAAAATCAAAAGCTAAACTGTTTGACGAGAAAAACGATATTAAAGTAACTTTTAAGGACGTTGCCGGACTTGAAGGTGCTAAAGAAGAGATACAGGAAATTGTTGAATTCCTTAGAAACCCAGAAAAATACACCAGTATAGGTGGTAAAATACCTAAAGGAGCACTACTTGTAGGACCTCCGGGAACAGGTAAAACATTACTTGCAAAAGCTGTTGCAGGTGAGGCAAAAGTACCTTTCTTCTCCCTTTCGGGTTCAGACTTCGTAGAGATGTTTGTAGGTGTTGGTGCTTCAAGGGTACGAGATCTTTTCAAGCAAGCTAAAGAAAAGTCTCCTGCTATCATTTTTATTGATGAGATTGATGCTGTAGGACGTGCACGTGGTAAAAACAACTTTTCAGGCTCTAATGATGAGCGCGAGAACACCCTTAACCAGTTACTTACAGAGATGGATGGTTTTGGTTCTAATACTAACGTAATTGTATTAGCAGCTACTAACCGTGCCGATGTACTGGATAAAGCCCTTATGCGTGCCGGACGTTTTGACAGACAGATATATGTAGACCTTCCGGACATCAGGGAGCGTAAAGAGATTTTTGAAGTACATTTAAAACCGCTTAAAAAATCGGAAGATCTTGACACCGAATTCCTTGCTAAACAAACTCCGGGATTCTCTGGAGCAGATATTGCAAACGTATGTAACGAAGCGGCTCTTATCGCTGCCAGAAAAGACAAAAAATCAGTAGACAAACAAGACTTTCTCGATGCTGTAGACAGGATTGTAGGCGGACTTGAAAAGAAAAATAAAATCATCTCTCCAGAGGAGAAAAGAGCTATCGCTATACACGAAGCAGGCCACGCAACAGTTAGCTGGATGCTGGAACATGCTGCTCCTCTTGTTAAGGTAACAATAGTACCTCGCGGGCAAAGCCTTGGTGCTGCATGGTACTTACCTGAAGAAAGACTTATTGTAAGACCAGACCAGATGATGGATGAAATGTGTGCTACAATGGGTGGACGTGCTGCCGAAAAAGTAATATTTGATAAAATATCTACCGGAGCACTAAGCGACCTTGAAAAGGTAACCAAACAAGCCAGAGCAATGGTAACCGTTTACGGTCTTAACGATAAACTGGGTAACATTACTTATTACGATTCATCAGGACAAAGCGAATACAACTTCTCTAAACCTTACTCTGAAGAGACTGCTAAGGTTATAGATAAAGAGATTTCCATCCTTATAGAAGAGCAGTACCAAAGAGCTATAAAAATTCTGGATGAAAACAGGGATAAACTTTTAAAACTGGCCGATATTCTTATTGAGAAAGAAGTTATCTTTAAAGATGACCTTGAAGATATTTTTGGTAAAAGACCATTTGAAAGACCAGATGCAGAAGTAGTTACAGAAGCATAAACCGGAATTTCATAATTTATAGTAAAAATCTTAATTCAGTACCCGTATTGAATTAAGATTTTTTTATCTTTGAATGAAACTACAGAAAAACGCGAATAATTAGGTATGAGTCTTTTCAGAAAAATTTTTGGTTCCCCCAATAATGATTCAAACGAGGATAAAAACATGGAAACCAGTCCGTTTTTGCCCGAAAAACAAGTACCCGCGGACGAACTGTTTACTCACAACTTCAGAAAAAACGGCGGAAAATTTTTATACTGCGACAATTTAACTGAGGTTCACGATCAGTTTTTGAACATTTTAGAAGAAAACGACTGGTTTGAATGTGAAGCTTTGTGTTTTGAACCAAAACTTTGCAGCTTACTGGAAGAAAATAAACTTTCTTACGATACCCCTAAAAATCCACGTTTTTTATTAGCCGGATGTGAAAACCTTATTGCAGACGAAGGATCGATTCTGTTCTCATCAAACCAGATAAAACAGAAAAAACCAAACGAGCTTCCTGCCAATATGGTAATTTTTGCAACAACCAGCCAAATACTTAACTCCAAAAGTGATGGGCTTAGGGAAATCAAAAGGAAATATGACAGGGAATACCCTACCAACATCACCACTATTAAATATTTTGAAAAGGCCAAAGAAGAGGATTTCCTGCATTATGGCAGCGTAGCCAAAAACCTGTACCTCCTTCTATTGGAAGATTTGTAAAATGAATGAAAGCTTAACCAGGGCACTATCAGGTATAGTATACATAATCCTGCTAATAGCCTCAACACTATATTCCGAAACCAGCTTTATAGTACTATTTGGGCTATTTATGTTCCTTTCGGTATTAGAATTCTGTAACCTTATAAACTTTAGCAAAATACAGGCACTGCTACTGGCAGCAGTATTTATGCTATATACCCTTTTTATCCCTAAAACTTTTCAAAACGACTTAATATTAAACTGCGGAGCTGTTTTTATAGGGCTAATACTGCTCAACGACTTATTTAAGCCGGGCAACCAAACCGGGCATTTAAAAAACTCGGCTAAAGTAGCACTGCTTATAGGTTATATCATTATCCCTTTTACCCTGTTAATGAAATACCCTTTCATATCAAATACAGAATACAACCCTTACCTTATAATTGGTGCATTTATAATAATATGGATTAACGACACCTTTGCCTACCTTACAGGAAGAGCAATAGGGAAACACAAACTTTACGAGAAAATTTCGCCTAAAAAAACCATCGAAGGGTTTTTAGGAGGTTTGGTTTTTGCCCTTATAGGCAGTTATATCCTTAGTCGTTTTTATACATTCCAGTCGGCAACCGTATGGATGACAGGAGGTACCATACTTGTAATATTCGGTACATTAGGCGACTTAGTAGAATCTAAATTTAAAAGGACAGCAGGCGTAAAAGACAGCGGAAACATAATGCCCGGACACGGAGGCATACTTGACAGGCTGGATAGTATTATTTTTGCAATACCTTTCTTATTTTTGTATTACCAAATAATCAATTATGTTTCATAAAGAAGGAGCTAAAATCATTTTAGGGTCGCTGGTTACAACCGTAGCTGTTGTATTACTGGCAGAAAAATTTATTGCCAACTATTGGCTTTTAAAGTTTATTCAGGTATTTGCACTGGTATTCATAGTGCTTATTCTTCAGTTTTTCAGAAACCCTAAACGTCCTGTAAATGCTGCAGACCATACCATTATTGCACCGGTAGACGGTAAGATTGTGGTTATTGAGGAAGTATATGAACCAGAGTACTTTAAGGATAAGCGCCTACAGGTATCTATCTTCATGTCACCTATCAATGTACACGTTACACGTTATGCCGTTAACGGACTTGTAAAGTTTAGTAAATACCATGCCGGTAAATACCTTGTAGCGTGGCACCCTAAAGCCAGCGAAGAAAACGAACGTACAACTGTAGTCATTGAAAACAGCGTATTTGGCGATATTTTATACAGGCAAATTGCCGGTGCATTAGCAAGACGTATTGTAAATTATGCCAAAGAAGGTATGCATGTGGTACAGGGTACTGATGCGGGCTTTATTAAATTTGGGTCGAGAGTAGATTTATTCTTACCTTTAGGTACAGAAATAGATGTGGAGCTTAACCAAAAAGCTATAGGCGGTAAAACCATAATAGCGAAGAAGGCCTAATGCAGGAGAAAAATTTAGATACTCTGTTTCAGGAAGCTTATGAGAAAGCTTCAAATATGACGCAGGCTTTGCCTCAGGACGTCATGCTAAAAATTTATGCCTACTACAAACAGGCAACTCTTGGCGATGCTAAAAAAAGCTATTACCAGTCCTACGATTTGAGAAGCGCTTTTAAGATGAATGCATGGATGCAAATAAGACACTTAAGCGCAGACGAAGCCAAGCAGCATTATATCGATTTAATCAATTCTCTAATTAAATAAAATTACTATCATGAAAAACGTAAAGATGTTCTTTTCTGCTTTAGTACTGGTTGCATCACTGCAATCGTGCAAAGAAAAAAATAATCTGGAAGAGGTACAGGTACCTGAGCCGGAAAAAGCAGAAGCACCAGCAATGGGAAATCCTGACGATGTAAAGGCTGAAGGTAAATTCCAACTGGTTAAACTAGGCTATGCTTACGATGCTCTAGAACCATATATCGATGCTAAAACTATGGAAACCCACTACTCAAAGCACCATGTGGGATATGCAAACAAATTAAACAAAGCCATTGCCGGAAGTGATTTGGAAAACAAATCAATCGAAGAAATTCTTAAAGGCATGGACATGAATAATAAAGCCCTTAGAAATAATGGTGGCGGTTACTACAACCACAACCTTTACTGGGAAATAATGGCTCCAAATGCAGGTGGACAACCAACAGGCGCTCTTGCAGAAGCTATTAACAAAGACTTTGGTTCGTTTGAAAACTTTAAAGACAAGTTTAGCGAGGCAGCAGGTACTCAGTTTGGTTCAGGCTGGGCTTGGCTATATGTAGATGCATCAGGAAAACTTGCAGTGGGTCAAACTCCTAACCAGGATAACCCTTTAATGCCGGGTGTTGGTATATCAGGTACTCCGGTACTTGCTATAGATGTATGGGAGCATGCTTACTACCTACATTACCAAAACAAAAGACCAGACTACATCTCTAACTTTTACAACGTAATTAACTGGGATGCAGTTGCAAAAAAATATGAAGCAGCTATAGCTAAATAATATTTTTAGCCTTAAATAGTAAATCCGCTCTTATGGGCGGATTTTTTTATTTAAAAAATGATTCTCTCAATTGACTTTTTGAAAAAAAAAGCAGACTTTTGAAACTCTTAACACAATCTTAAAATGAAACGTATATTTTCTCTTGCATTACTGCTGATACTGGCCTCTTGCCAAAAGGAAGAAAAAAAAGTAACAGACCGATCAAAAGCCGACTGGGATAGCTATGAGCTTCTTGGAAATGTTGAAAGCATAAGCGAGAAATCGTATGCTCTTAACGGATCTGAAAAAGGCGAACACAAGCGCGAGGTAAAATACAGCCACGATTTTGACCTTGTGTTTAATGACGAAGGTAAGCTTGTAGTAGAAAGAAAATGGATTAAAGGCGATACTCCTTATGAAGAATCTATTTATGAAGGAAAAGATAAACTTATAAGCACTACCCAGTACATGGCAGGTAAACCGTTTATTAAAACCGAATATACCTGGGAAAATGGTAACAACACAAACATTATTAAAAGAAATGCAGATGGTACTCAGCTTAGCAGGACATTACAGCGTTTTGAAGGAGATAAGGTAGTTGATGTAACCAAATATAATGCTCAGGATATTTTACAGGACAGGACTGCTTTTATTTACGACGAAAACGGTAATGTAAAAGAAGAAGATTCCTATCTTAAAACCGAAAGCATTCAGTTTAAAAATATTTATGAGTATGATGAGAACGGAAATGTAACTTCTATTTCACGCTATAATAAAAACGGCGATATTGAATATATTACCAACTCTAAATACGATGGTGACAAGCTTGTAAGCAAAGAGACTATTAATGCTGATAAAACGCTGGGGAGAGTTCAAAAATTCACTTATGACAACAACGGAAATTTAATAATTGAATACCTTAAAGATGGTGATGAGGGTGTTGAACATGTAACCGAATACCATTATGACAACAATGGCAACAAACTGGGCATGGTTGTTAAACAGGACGGCAATATTGTATACAAAGCAGGATATGCTTATGATGACCACAACAGCATAACTGAATTTAATGTAGCCGATGATAAAAACGCCATTAAAGATTCTAAGTTTTACAGATATGAATATGATGATAAAGGAAACTGGATTAAAAAAACCATATCAATAAACGGTGTGGAAACTTTTGTTGTAGAGAGAATAATTACTTACCTGCCATAAGCAGTATATTTTAATTTTAGGTTATATATAAAAAAACGGGAGCTTATCAGCTCCCGTTTTTTTGTTATCATATATCTTAATTATTTAAGACTTTCAAGACTTTGCTCTATAGTAGCAATTTTAGCAAGGGCATCAGCCTCTTTTTGGCGCTCTATGGCAACAACTTTCTCTGGTGCACCACTTACAAACTTCTCGTTAGAAAGTTTAGCCTGAACCGATTTAAGGAAGCCTCTGTTATATTTAAGCTCCTCTTCCAGTTTAGCAATCTCCTCTTCAATATTTACATTACCAGATACCGGAATAAAGTACTCATTTGATTTTACCCTAAAAGTAAGCGCTCCGTTTACCTTCTCGGTCACATATTCAAAAGAAGAAACATTACCGAGCTTCTCAACAATAACATCAAAATAGTCTGACGAATTATCATTGTTTATCACCTTAACCTCAATAGCATCTTTAAAAGGTATGTTTTTATCTTTCCTTATGGTTCTTATCCCCGAAATAACTTCAGCAGCAAGATCAAAGTCAGCAATAAGTTTTTCATCAACCTGTTTAGCTTCCGGCCATGTAGCTACGATAAGCGCATCTTCCGGAGTCCTTTCGGCAATATGCTGCCATATCTCCTCTGTAAGGAACGGCATAAACGGATGAAGCAGCTTAAGGTTATTTTCAAGCATTTCGATAGCCTTATTAAAAGTAGACCTGTCTATAGGCTGCTGATAACCCGGCTTAATCATTTCAAGAAACCATGAACAGAAATCATCCCATACCAGCTTATAGATAGCCATAAGCGCATCTGATATTCTGTATTTCTCAAAATGATCTTCAATTTCAACTAATGTTTTTTGCAGTTTAGCCTCATACCACTCAATAGCTTTTTTAGCATATTCAGGCTGCTCAATATCGCTTACCTCCCAGCCTTTTATAAGCCTGAAAGCATTCCATATCTTGGTTGTAAAACCTTTACCCTGATTACAAAGCTCTTCGTCAAAAAGAATGTCATTACCTGCAGAAGCACTTAACAGCAGTCCTACACGTACACCATCGGCACCAAATTTCTCAATCAAATCAAGCGGATCCGGTGAGTTACCTAATGACTTAGACATTTTTCTTCTCTGGCTATCCCTAACAAGACCTGTAAGATAAACATTGGTGAACGGTTTTTCACCCGCATACTCATATCCTGCAATAATCATTCTCGCCACCCAGAAGAAAAGAATATCCGGCCCGGTAACAAGATCGTTAGTAGGATAGTAATACTTAAAGTCTTCGTTATCCGGATTCATAACCCCTCCAAAAACAGCCATAGGCCATAACCATGAAGAGAACCATGTATCCAGCGCATCCGGATCCTGTTTCAGGTCGGCTACCGTTAACGCAGCATTACCTGTTCTTTGCTTAGCCAGCTCTAAAGCTGCGTCGGCAGTTTCGGCAACAACAAAATCTTCTTTGCCCTCACCATAGTAGTAAGCAGGTATTTGCTGCCCCCACCATAACTGGCGTGATATGTTCCAGTCACGAATGTTTTCCATCCAGTGACGGTATGTATTTTCAAAACGCTTAGGGTAAAGCTTAACTTCTTCAGTCTCTAAAACTGCTTTTATAGCAGGCTTAACCAGGTCTTCCATTTTAAGGAACCACTGGTCAGAAAGTCTTGGCTCAATAACAGCCTTAGTCCTTTCGGAAGTACCTACCTTATTAAGGTGGTTTTCTATTTTTTCAAGGCTGCCAATAGTTTCAAGCTCTTTAGCTATCTCATCCCTTACTACAAACCTGTCCTTACCTTCATAATGAAGCCCGAAACTGTTAAGTGTAGCATCCTCATTAAAAATATCAATAATTTCAAGGTTATGTCTTTCACCTAGTTCCTTATCGTTAACATCGTGTGCAGGTGTAACCTTAAGGCATCCTGTACCAAACTCCATATCAACATACTCGTCAAATATGATAGGGATTGCACGGTTAGCAATAGGCACAATAGCCGTTTTACCTTTTAAGTGAGTATAGCGTTCATCATTTGGATTAATACATATAGCAGTATCCCCTAAAATAGTTTCGGGACGCGTAGTTGCAATGATTACAAAATCCTCGCTGCCTTCAATTTTATATTTTAAATGATACAGTTTACCCTGTCTTTCCTCATAAATAACCTCTTCGTCAGAAAGGGTTGTTTTAGCCTCAGGGTCCCAGTTAACCATACGGTACCCTCTATATATCATCCCTTTGTTATACAGGTCTACAAACGACCTGATTACAGAAGCCGACATATCGGGATCCATAGTAAACTTAGTGCGTTCCCAGTCGCATGAAGCACCCAGCTTTTTAAGCTGATCAAGGATTACGCCACCATATTTATCGGTCCAGTCCCAGGCATGTTTAAGGAACTCCTCGCGGGTAAGATCGCTTTTGTTTATACCCTCTTCTTTAAGTTTGGCAACAACTTTAGCCTCAGTAGCAATAGAAGCATGGTCAGTCCCAGGGACCCAGCAGGCATTAAAGCCCTTAAGCCTTGCTCTTCTTATTAATACATCCTGAATAGTGTTGTTAAGCATGTGCCCCATGTGAAGCACACCCGTAACATTTGGCGGAGGTATTACTATAGTGTACGGTGTCCTGTGATCAGGTTCTGAATGAAAATAATTGTTTTCCATCCAGTAATCGTACCATTTTTTCTCTGCTGCCTTAGCATCAAATTGTGCAGGTATAGTCATAACTATCTGAAATATAATAATTTAAAAAATTATGGTCTGATTTTTGTAAAATGTATGCAAAAGTAACCATATAAGTACAAATTAAAAAAAAGAGCAGTGAATATTTGCTCTTAATTTAAATCTAATTATTTTTACTAAAATTACTAAAACTAAAATACACACCAAATGAAAAAGTTTTTAGGACTAATTGCTGTATTACTTATAACTATCACAGCAAATGCTCAGTCAGGTGCCAAAATCGAATTCAAAGAGGATACGATTGACTATGGTACTGTGAGTAAAGAAACTGATGACGGATTACGAATTTTTGAATTCACCAATACCGGAGATGCCCCTCTTATCATTAAAGATGTAAAATCTACCTGCGGATGTACCGTACCTACAAAACCAAAAGAGCCTATTATGCCTGGTAAAACAGGAAAAATAGAGGTTAAGTACAACATGCACCCGGGACCGATAAGAAAAACCATTACTGTACAGTCTAATGCTGTTAACTACCCTGACGGAGTAGTTGCCCTTAAGATAAAAGGTAATGTAGTTAAGAAAGAAGAAGTTAATATACTGGAAAAGAAAAAAGCAATTCCAAACCAGTAAGCTACAAATTAAGAATATAGCAAAGCCCTGCCATTTGGCGGGGCTTTTTTATTACTATTAGCCTAATAAATTACAAAACTGTGAATTAGATGAATTTTATATTATAAAGTTTATAAAAAAAGTCGCAAATTTGCGCATCAAAAAAATTAAAATTCAATACAATGCCTAAAGTATCAAATAAGGGACAATTAATGCCTGAGTCTCCTATAAGGAAGTTAGTTCCTTATGCTGAGGGAGCTAAGAAAAAAGGTCACAAAGTATACCACCTTAATATTGGCCAGCCGGACATCAAAACTCCGGATGTAGCGCTTGAAGCTATAAAAAACAACTCCATCAAAATATTGGAGTACAGTCATTCTGCAGGTTTCGAAAGCTACAGAAACAAGTTAGCTGATTATTACCAAAACCACGGAGTATCTGTTAACGCTGCCGATATTATTATCACAACAGGTGGTTCTGAGGCATTATTGTTTGCTATGGGAAGTACTATGGACGATGGTGACGAGATCATTATCCCAGAGCCTTTCTATGCTAACTACAATGGTTTCTCTACTGCTTCGGGAGTTAAGGTTGTACCGGTAATCTCTACAATAGACGAAGGTTTTGCTCTTCCTCCTATTGCTGATTTCGAAAAACTTATCACTCCTAAAACAAAAGCAATACTTATTTGTAACCCGGGTAACCCAACCGGATACCTTTATACACAGGAAGAAATACAGCAACTTGCCGAACTGGTTAAGAAGCATGATCTTTTCCTTATTGCAGATGAAGTATACCGTGAGTTTACTTACGATGGAGACAAGCACTACTCTGTAATGAATGTACCGGGTATTGAACAAAACGCCATAATGATTGATTCTGTTTCTAAAAGATACAGCATGTGTGGCGCAAGGATAGGATGCATTGTTTCTAAAAATAAAGAGGTAATGGCTACTGCCATGAAGTTTGCTCAGGCAAGGCTAAGCCCTCCTACTTTTGCTCAGATTGCAAGCGAGGCTGCCCTTGAGACTCCTCAAAGTTATTTTGACGAAGTTATTAGCGAATACAAAGAACGCAGAGATACTTTAATCACCGAACTTAATAAGATTGAAGGTGTAAAAGTTGCTACTCCTAAAGGTGCTTTTTACTGTATAGCAAAACTTCCTGTTAAAAATGCTGATGATTTTGCTCAATGGCTTCTTGAGAAATTTGAGCTTAACGGAGAAACCATAATGGTGGCTCCTGCAGCAGGTTTCTACTCTTCTCCTAATGTTGGATTAGATGAGATAAGAATCGCCTACGTACTTAAAAAAGAAGACTTAGTTCGCTCTGTAGAAATACTTGCTGCAGCATTAAAACAATATAACAGCTAATCATTACAGTTGTAAAAGAAGAGGGAGGCTAATGCCTCCCTTTTTTTATACCTTATAATTATATATTTATACCCAAAAGAAAAAGGCAGCCATTGGCTGCCTTTTCTGTTTTATAGTTTGTTAAAGATATTATCTCTTCAGTGAGAAGTGAGCTTTAAACTCTTTCTCTACAGGTTCTCCGTTTACCAGTTCACGGTAGGTTA